>DAHXNT010000009.1 GCA_027365215.1 Microcaldota archaeon | reverse complement strand
GCCCAGGCTTAGCTCAATGCGGTACAGCCTAACCGCATGCCTCAGAAATGCGAGGTCGAAGTGCACATTGTGGCCGGCGATTGTCGCGTCTTCGACGCCTTTCACCCATTCGGCGAAGCGTTCCACGAGCTCGTTCTCCGTCATCTTTTCCGGGTCGTTGATCTCCCGCTCTGAAAATCCGTTAACTGCGAGGGCTTCGTCCTTGAAGTGCGCGCCCTGCCTGATCCTGCACTCGCCGTAGAAGGTGTTGCCCGACCTGCCGAAGTCGACGGCACCGATGCTCAGTATGGAGTGCATATCTGGATCATCGCCCGATGTCTCTATGTCTACTACCATCATGCGAACACCAGGCGGCTTGCGTTTGCGGACGTACCGGCTCAGCCGTACATCTTGTCGTCTTCGCCGCTTGCGACCTTCTTGTAATCCTCGTGACTCTCCTTGCTCTTCTTCAGCAGCTCCTGGACCTTCTGCTCCACTTCCTTGGCCTCGCTCTCGAGCTCAGATACGTCTATCTTCAGGCCGAGAAGGCTGTCTATCGCCTTTATGGCCAGCTCGGCGTACCTCGGGTCGACAATGCTCTGGTCCACAGGCACTAGTATGTTGGTTATCGGAACCTGCTTCTCGTCAGTTATCGAATCCGTTATGAGTATGGCGCTGACGCCCGCAGAGACGCCGTCGATTATAGGGGTGAGGCCTGCCGCCTTCGCGAGCTTCAGTTCAGCCTGGTTCGAGGCTATCGCATACGTCTTGTCGGTATCCGTGTCGGGTGCAGGCAAACCGCCTATGCAGATTACCCTCTTCACGCTGTTCTTGTGCAGGAAATCGTATATGACGTCTCCTATCTCCTTCACCATCGGCGCCGAGATCGCGAACTCCGCGAATATCGAGATAATCTTGTGCTGCTTGCTCGAGTAGAGCCTCACAGGGGGCATCGCCTCGCTCTTGTGTATCGATACTATGGGCGGGAACTGGTCGCTCTCCATGTATCCAATGTACTCCATGCCGAGCTTGTCTATCATGTAGCTTATGGCCATGGGCCCGACGAGGCCAAGCCCGGGAAATCCCTCCACTAGGGTGTATCCGCTTATGTCCTCGTCTTTTATCATCTTTATGTCGACCATTCAATCACATTAGTAGTTGATATTTTCTGCAAGCATTAAAATTGGTTCTGTTGCGCGTTTACCTTTTTTTGCCTTTTTCATGAAGTCGGCGTTGCCTTGTTCATAAGCCTTTTGCCCAATGCTTATATTTATATATTTGAGGAATACCGTCGCTTCTGACGGCATTTCGACGATAAATATTTAAATCTATTTAGGGATATAGCTATTGGTGAAAAAAATGGCTGAAAGAATTGGAAAGGAATCCGTCGACAGGGAAGATGGGTATCTTTATTACCTAGGAAAGGACGGTTTCGTGTGGAGGACGCCTATGAAGACGAACAGGAGAGGAAGGAAGGCAAAGGTAGGAAGCGAGAAGGTCAAGAGAGAGGAAGGCTACCTGTACTTCATAGACAAGAAGGGATACGTGGCGAGAGCCAAGATGAACAGAAGGGGAAGGAGATAATTTTATCTCCCCTTCTTTCATTTTCAGAGGTCCAGGCTTATCCTGGAGCTCGTACTTATCCTGTGCTTTGCAACCGTCCCCTTTCTGAACTCTATGACATACATAGATATCGCATCGGTTCCGTACTGCCTGCAGTTGAACAACGATTTGCACGGCGGCATGTCCTCCTCGATGTGAACCACTCGCTTTCCTGAATCCAGCCAGACCGTGTCTATCGGGAACTTCATGCTGTACATCCATATCGGATGGGAGCCCTCGCCGGCGAACTTGAAAAGCATGCACTCGTCATCGCCTATGCCCGTCCTGTGCATCAGACCTATCATTTTCTTCATGAAGGTGTCGGCAATGATCGCCCTGAATTCACTGCCGTCTACCACTACTGTGGTCGTTCGGTATTTCTGCATGCGGTATATCAGATAGGAGAACACTGTGCCACCGTCACCATTCTGTGGAAGCCTCACTTTCCGGAGGTTATCGACATGCTCTGCTCCCTCATGAACTGCTGCAGGTAGGATTTGCTCCCCGTGCCCTTGCCTGTCAGGCCGCTTCCCTTCCAGCCGACGAACGTGTGCAGGCCGACTATCGCCCCTGTTGTGGCGCTTACCTCCCTGTTTATGTATACCACTCCAGCCTCTATCGACCTTTCGAACTCCTTTATCTCCTTCCTGCTGTTGCTGTAGAGCCCGGCTGTCAGGCCGTACTCGACGTCGTTGGCGTATCTCATGGCCTCGGAGAAGTCCTTGTATGTCGTTATCGTGAGGAAGGGCAGGAAGAGCTCCGTATGCACAAGCTCGTGCTCGTGCCTGAGCTCGGCAATAGTGGGTTCGACATAATATCCGTTCATCCCTGTGTCCACGGCCTTGCCGCCGTAAAGTATGACCCCTGACCCCTTCGCCTTCTCCACGGATTCAAGATACCTCTTGTACGCGGATTCGCTTATCAACGGGCCTATGTAAACGCTCTTGTCGATTGGATTGCCTATCTTCAGGCTCCTCAGCTTGTCTATCAGCGACGAGACGAACACCTCTTTTATGGATTCGTGGACGTATACCCTTGAGAGGGCGCTGCACTTCTGCCCCGCGAAACCGAACGCTGCGCTGGCTACGCCGCTTACCGCTGCAGGTATGTCGGCATACTTCGACACGATGGCGGGATTCTTGCCGCCCATCTCAACCACGAAGACCTTCTGCGCGCTTGCGCTGAACACCTTCGCCACCATGCCGAGGCCCGTTCCCTTAGATCCGGTGAATACTATTCCGGCAACGTGCCTGTTGGTTACGAGCTCGTCCCCTACCTCCGATCCTGGACCGGTTATGTAGTTGAACACGTTCTCCGGCACGCCGGCCTCCTTGAATATCTCGTATATCCTGAGGCCTGTCAGCATCGACATGTTATCGGTAGAAGAAGGCTTGAAAACGACAGTGTTGCCGGTTATCAGCGCCCCTGCGCTCATGCCGACAGAGATCGATACCGGGAAGTTGAATGGGGCTATTACCCCGAACACTCCGTAAGGCTTCATGGATATTGTTACCTTCTCCTCAGCAGATGGCGCGCCCTGGAATCCCGCCTTCACCGAGCCGGTGCTGCCCTGCAGCTTCGTCTTCCTTATGTAGCCCTTGTTCACCATGAGCTCGTTCGAGTAGTATCTCAGGAAGTCTATCGCCTCGTCGACCTCGCCGACGGATTCGTACCTGGACTTCCCGTTCTCGAAGCTCAGTATGGCGCTGAGGTTGAACTTGTCCCTCGATATTATGTCTGCCGCCTTGGTGAATATCTCTACCCTCTTCTTGTAATCAGTGTCCTTCCATTCCTTGAACGCCTCCTTTGCGCCGTCTATGGCGCTCCTCGCGTGGTCCCTGTTGCCCTTCTGGAAGTATCCGAGCACTATGTCGTTGTTTATCGGCGATCTCTCTATGAGCTCATGGTCCGAAAATACTTCCTTGCCGCCTATGTACATAGGATACTTCTTGCCGAACAGGTCCTTCGCCTTCTCTGCTGCGCTGTCGAAGAGCGCGTCGAACTTCTCCTCTTCTCCGGCCTCGAGCATCTTCCTGTAGGTGAATTCATTAGCAAAAGCAGTTTGTGCCATCCAATCACTCTAACTCAATGTTGATTAAAGCTTAATTATGCTTATGGTTCCGACATGCACAAAATGTAGATTTAAAACGTATTTGCAGCACAAGGTTTAAAAGCGCTGGGACGATAGTATAAGTAGTTGTTATAACTGAGTTATAATGAGCATGTGATGCTGATGGCCGAGAGGATAGAGGAAACCGTAAACGGGGAAGAGGTCCTGCAGAAGGACGAATATCTCGAGAAGTACGGATTCAACGACAAGTTCGAATACAAGTTCAGGACCAAGAAGGGGCTTTCCGAGGAGGTAGTGCGCGAGATCTCCAAGATAAAGGGAGAACCGGAATGGATGCTTCAGAAGAGGCTTGACGCGCTGAAGGTATTCTACAGCAAGCCTATGCCGAAGTGGGGCGCAGACCTCAGCAAGATAGACTTCGATGACATATACTATTACCTAAGGCCGACAGACAAGAGCAAGGGGAACAGCTGGGATGCCGTGCCCGAGGACATAAAGAGGACATTTGACAAGCTCGGCATACCGGAAGCGGAGAAGAAGTTCTTTGCAGGGGCGGAAGCGCAGTATGATTCGGAGGTCGTTTACTCGAACATCAAGAAGGAACTCGAGGAGCAGGGAGTCATATTCACGAGCATGGACCAGGCGGTGAAGGACTATCCGGAACTTGTGAAAAAGTATTTCGGGACCGTGATACCTGCGAGCGACAACAAGTTCGCCGCGCTAAACACGGCAGTATGGAGCGGTGGCTCGTTCATATACGTGCCGAAGGGAGTCAAGGTTATGGCGCCGCTGCAGGCATATTTCAGGATAAACGCCGAGAAGGCAGGGCAGTTCGAGCGCACGCTGATAATCGCCGATGAGGGAAGCGATTTGGCCAATACAGACGTCACGTACATCGAGGGTTGTTTTACGGCCGGAACGGAGATAAGCACCATTGACGGCGCAGTACCGATAGAGCAAATCAGGACAGGGGATAAGGTATTGACGCATAGGGGCAGGTATAGAGAAGTTTATCATACGCAAGTAAGGCCGCATACAGGCAGGCTCTTCCATATAAAATATTTCGGGGATACAAGTACGGTGATTGATGCTACGGATGAGCATCCTTTCCTTGTATCGAAGATAGAGAAGACAGAATACAAGAATACCGACTGGAAGTTCGAGTGGGTCAGGGCCGATGAACTGCAGAAGTTTGACTACTTAGCGATGCCTATAGATAGGTCGATAGTTTCACACGACCAAATGGAATTTATGGTACCTGCAGGAACTGGAAACCGTATTGATGATATGCCCCTGAAGTTGAGTATTGATGAGGGCTTCTTCAGGCTTATCGGGTATTACTTGGCAGAGGGAAGCACAACAGGACATGCTAGGGATAATTACCTTATGTTCACCTTCAACAAGGGCGAAATGGAATACATACTGGACACGGCACAATTGCTTGAAAAATATTTTGGCAAGAAGCCCATAATCCAAGATGTTTACAAGAATAGGATAAGTGTAGTGCTTCGTTCCACGCTCGCAGCGGGATTCTTTAGCGGCGAATTTGGAAATGGCGCGATGAATAAGCACGTACCGAATTGGGTCGTGCACGAGACGCTAGAGAAGCAAAGGGAGCTTGTCAAGGGTATGTGGAAAAGCAATGGCAGCTCCACGAACAAGGGATATGTGAATGGAACAAGTATGTTTAGAATAAACACCATTTCCCCGCTCCTTGCGAAGCAGTTGCGCAACATCTTACTGAGGTTTAACATATTATCGAACATAAACAAGCAAGTACGCGGCGGCGATAGGCACACTATGTACTGTGTGCATATAGGTGGGGAAGATCTTGCATTGTTCGCCAACCTCATGGGGGTGCTTTCCTATGACGTGGGCGTGGAAAATAGTGATGGCACTGAAATGCTAGTATCAGTCAACCAGGCGCAAACGACATCTTCCTACAGTAGGATAATTGGCAACTATGCGCTTCTTCCGATAAAGGAAATTTCATGGGAATCTGTGGAAGACCTACCGGTATACAACTTCAGTGTTATGGAAGACGAGAGTTACATGGCTGGCGGAGTCGCAGTACACAATTGCACTGCGCCGATATACATGAGTTCGTCGCTGCATGCGGCAGTAGTCGAGATAGTAGCACATAAGAACTCGCACGTGAGGTACGTAACGATACAGAACTGGTCTAAGAACGTCTACAATCTTGTCACGCAGCGCGCCTACGCCTACGAGAACGCCAGCGTGGACTGGATCGACGGCAATATAGGCAGCGGCATAAACATGAAGTATCCCAGCGTATTCCTGAAAGGGAAGGGCGCTAGCGGCGAGATAGTATCGATAGCCGTTGCAGGGAACAACCAGGTGCAGGACTCAGGCGGCAAGATATACCACCTTGCGCCTGACACCTCATCCAAGATAATCTCGAAGAGCGTGTCGAAGGGCAGCGGCGTGACCACTTACAGGGGTCTTCTCCACATAGCGAAGAACGCTGACAACGTCAAGTCGACAGTCAGGTGCGATGCGCTCCTGCTCGACGACACCGCCAAGACCAACACGTTCCCGTACAACGAGATATACAACAGCACAGCCACCATAACACATGAGGCGACAACCGGGAAGATCGGCGAGGACCAGCTCTTCTACATGATGTCAAGGGGAATGAGCGAGGACGATGCGCTTGCTACTATAGTGCTCGGATTCATAGAGCCGCTTGCCAAGGTACTGCCGATGGAATATTCAATAGAGCTTAAGAGGCTGATAAAGCTCGATACGTCCAACTCTGTTGGATGAATGATGATTTGATGCACGAAAGCTACAAGGATATTCCACAGGAAACGAGCGAGCTCTACAAGAAGCACTATGTAGCTCTGCCTGTGGAAACCGTCGACTCGAGCCTCGAGAAGGAGAACGACCTAGACCTGGCCAAGTTTGCCAGGGACAGGCTTGCCGACGTGAAGATAGCGTTCGATGCGATAATAGGCAGCACTGGTGCGATCGTCAACAATCCAGCCATAAGCGTCTCAAAGGCTGAAGACAGGGGAACCAGAGGGCCTCCGAGCGACAGGTTCGAAGAGGCCGTAGCCGAGACGGCAACCTCCGAGATTGTAGTTAGGGTTGCGGACAACAGCAGGAAGTCGCTGAACCTCCTTTTCGTCAACTCGTCCAGGGGCCTTGCGGCAAGGGTCAAGATAGTTGCAGGGAATGGCGCGGCCCTGTCTCTCTTGGAATGGTACAGCAGCGCAGGGGATTCTCCGTCGTTTTCCGGCGTAGTGCACAGGATAGAGGCGCTGGATGACTCAAACATCGAGATAAACGCGCTGCACAGCGAGGGCAGGTCGACCGTGTCGGCAAGCTACTTCAGCAACAACATAGGTGCAGGAAGCTCGCTCATGGTCAATGGCGTCTACGTAGGCGGATCGCACACTAGAGTGCGCAATGCATTCGATGCAAGCTCGCGAGGATGCACAGTGGAAGCGAATGAGGTGGTCCTCGGCTCTGAAGAACAGAAGTTCGACCTGATGTCGAAAATAAGCAATATCGGCACAAATACAAACGCGCAGCTGAATTCAAGCGCCGCGATGGACGGCGCATCCTCTTGCTACCTGAAGGGGTATGCAAAGATCTATCACGGGGCAAAACTTGCGGTGTCGAACATACACCAGGAAGGCCTGCTGCTGAGCGGAAGCTCGAAGGTAATCGCGCTGCCAGACATGTCGATAGATGAGAGTGATGTGAAGGCGGCGCATGCGGCATCGGCTGGGCCGCTGGATGAGGACAAGCTATTTTACATGATGTCAAGGGGGATCGATGGCAGTATATCCAAAGGGCTCATAACGGAGGCGTTCCTCACGAAGGTGATATCAAGAATACGCAGCCCAGTCGCCAGGGAACTGGCGATGTCCATGGTGTCGAAAAAGATAGATGACGGAGGCTTCGGCGGACTGCCGGAGATAAGGTCGATGGGAGTCTGGGATACTAAGCACGCAGATGGAACTGCGAAAATGAACAGAAATGAACAGTAATCAATAATAGGTGATGAAAATGACGTCGAATTACGAGAACGTTTATAAGGTAATACTCCCGAGGCTCAGGGAACGCGCGGCAAGGATGATGGCCGAGGACAAGAAAATGACGCAGGGCAAAATAGCCGCATTGCTCGGCGTCACGCAGGCGGCAGTAAGCAAGTACCTGAAGGATGATGGCGATGATGACAAGGGCAGAGGCGTAGTGATAAAGAGTGAGAAGCTGGAGGAGATGGTAGAGAGCATATTGAACGGACATGACAAGGATGCCCAGAGGTGCATGTGCAGCATATGCCAGGACAACGTCAAGTTCGGATGCAGGCTGATTGTGAAGTGATGGTATGAAGCTGGAAATCAAGGACCTACATGTGAGCGTATCCGGGAAGGAGATACTTAAGGGCATAAGCCTAGAAGTGAACAGCGGCGAGAAGCACGTTATAATGGGCCCAAACGGCTCCGGCAAGAGCACGCTGGCCAAGGCCATAATGGGCCATCCGAAGTTCACGGTCACTTCGGGAGAGATGCTGGTCGACGGCAAGAGCATAAACAGCCTCGCAACGGACAAGAGGGCGAGGCTCGGCCTGTTCCTGCAGTTCCAGGATCCTGTAGAGATAGACGGGGTCGGATTCATAAGCTTCCTGAGAGCCGCGAAAGAGTCCATAGATGGGAAAGCAGTAGGCATGAAGGATTTCATGAAGGACATGCGAGGCAACATATCTTCGCTGAAGCTCGGAGACGAGTTCATAGGCAGATCACTGAATCAGGGCTTCTCCGGCGGAGAGAAGAAGAAGGCAGAGGTGCTGCAGATGGCAATGCTGAAGCCTGGAATAGCGATACTTGACGAACCGGACTCGGGACTGGACATAGACGCGATAAAGGTTGTGGCCGAAAACATAAACAAGATAGCGGACAGCACAAAGCCCGGCCTGCTGATAATTACGCACCACACCCGCATACTCGGATACATGAAACCCGACTTCGTGCATGTGATGGTCGACGGCAGGATTGTTGCGAATGGAGGAAGCGAACTCTCCGATAGGCTGGAGAAAGAGGGCTACAACAGCTATATAAGCAAAGGCAGCGAAACAAGCAGGTGAGCACATGTCAGCAGCAGAGAATTCAGAGCAGCACGATATAGACGTCAGCCTTGTGAAGAAGGATTTCCCGATACTCAGCACGCAGATGAACGGGAAGAGGCTGGTCTACCTTGACAGCGCAGCTACGTCGCAGAAGCCCGTGCAGGTAATAGACGCGATATCAAACTACTACAGGACGTTCAACGCCAACATACACAGGGGTATATACAAGATATCCGAGCAGGCCACCGAGGAATACACGAAATCCAAGGATAAGCTGGCAGAATTCATAGGGGCAAAATCCTATCAGGAAATAGTTTACGTGAGGAACACGACAGAAGCAATAAACCTTGCGGCGCTGAGCTGGGGAGAGGCTAATGTCAATAAGGGAGACCACATACTGATAACCCAGATGGAGCACCACAGCAACATAGTGCCGTGGCAGATGCTCGCGCAGAGGAAGGGAGCCGTGCTCGACTATGTCGCGCTCAACGGCGACAGGAGCGCGCTGGATCAGGAGAGCCTAGAGAAGCAGCTAGAAAAGAACCCGAAGATACTTGCGGTGACTCACGCCTCTAACGTGCTTGGGACTATAAACGACGTAAAGGCGATAACAAGGAAGGCGCATGACCGCGGTGCGGTTGTGCTGATTGACGGCGCACAGTCATGCCCGCACATGCCCGTAGACGTCAGGGACATAGGATGCGATTTCTTCGCGCTTTCAGGCCACAAGATGCTCGGGCCGACAGGCATAGGGGCGCTATACGGCAAAAGGGATTTGCTCGCGGCCATGGAGCCGATATTCGGCGGCGGCGACATGATAAGGAGCGTCGGGTTCCAGACCCACACATGGAACGACCTGCCGTGGAAGTTCGAGGCAGGAACTTCCAACATAGAGGGGGGCATAGGCCTGAGCGCCGCAATAGACTACCTGAACGGCATAGGCATGAAAAATATCAGAAGGCACGAGGTAGAGGTAACCAGGTATGCCATGGAGAAACTTGGCGGCATCCGCGGCCTGAAGATGTACGGTCCGGACATCGACCATATGGAAAGCAGGGGCGGAGTGATATCCTTCTCAATGGAAGGCGCGCACCCTCATGACGTTGCACAGATATTCGACGACAGGGGGATCGCCATAAGGGCAGGGCACCATTGCGCTATGCCGCTGGTCGAGGACGTGCTTGGCGTCGGTGCGGTCTCCAGGATAAGTTTCTATATATACAACGACAAGAATGATGCAGACGCGGCAGTCGATGCCGTGGGCGAAGTGAAGAGGGTATTCAAGCTGCAATGAGAAGGTGATTCTATTCCATTGGATATGTATGCAGAAGAGATAATAGCGTATTACGAGCATCCCGAGAACAAGTACAAGATGGATGACGCTGACGACAGCTACAGCGATTTCAACCCGGTATGCGGCGACAAGCTTACCGTCTACATAAAGGTGAAGGACGATAAGATAGAGAAGATGTCGTTCGAGGGCGACGGATGCGCGATAAGCATGGCATCGGCAAGCATGCTCACCGAGGTTGCGGAGGGCAAGAGCGTTGACGAGATAGAGAAAATGGGTCCTGCCGACGTAATAAAGATGATAAAGGTGGATCCTGGGCCGGTCAGAATCAAGTGCGCCACCCTTTCGCTAAGGGCTCTGCAGAAAGCAGTTTTCATGTACAAGCACGGCAAGCGTGATTGAGGCGCCAACGGCACTGTCAATAGGGAAGGCAAAAGCGGAAACGAACGTCATTTGACTAGGACATTGGAAACAGTTCATATTCTTTTGTATCCGAACTTTTTTAGGTCGCCTTCTATATCAGAATACTTCTTCCCGCTCAGCATGCCACCTGCTATGAACTCCTGCTGCTTGACATCGCACAGGCAGAAGGCGGGCATGGCGAATGAATCCTTGCTCTTCGCATCTGGGAATTCGACATCTACAAGTACCAGCCCTTCGAGACCGTCATGGAAAACATCTATTTCTGCGGTACGCTCGCCATATTCGTACAGGTATCTCGTTTTCCTTATCCTTTTGCCTTCTAGCAGGGCCAGTTCCGCGAACTCCTCTTCTGATAAGGGTATCGTATTTTCTAGCTGCTGCGAGGAATCGCCTTCGTGCGTGGGCTCCTTCTTGGTAATTTCATACCTTGTGCCGTTCTTCCTTACCCTTAGGGTAGGGTGCCTAGACGACTTTGGAATATATATGTCAAGTATCTCTATTTTCCTGCACTTGTCGAGCCCTTCTGGCTTGAACTTTGCCAGGTAGGTTCTTTCGAGCTCTAGAACGTTCGTCATCACAGGTCGCCCAGCTTTATCTCTATGCGCTTGTTGTGCGAGCCCTTGTTCTCGTACTTGGTTATGCTTATCCTTCCGACTTCGTTGGTGTGTGAGACGTGCGTACCGCCGTCAAGCTGGAAGTCGAATCCCTCTATATCTATGACGCGTATCTTGTCAAGCTTGCTCATCAGCTCCTCTCCGGGAGCCGTTCTCGCTATGTTCTGCACGGCAGCCGCCTCTTCCTTGGTGAGGAACTTCGCGGTAACCGTGTGGTTCTCATCGACGATCCTCTGCGCGTCGTCTATTATGCTCTGGGACTTGTTCTTGTCCAACCCTGGCACATCGAAATCCATGCGGGCCCTGTCGTCATATATCTGCCCGCCTGTGATCTTTCCGGAATATCTTTTCTCGACAATCCCGTCTATTATGTGAAGTGCGGTGTGCAGCCTCATGTGCATGTAGCGCTTATCCCAGTCTATCGAGCATTCCACGTTCGCACCTTCGGAAAGGCCTTCTGCGGAATCGATAACGTGGATAACGCTGTCTCCACCCTTCTTTACATCAGTGACATTGAAAGCCCTGCTGCCCAAGGCGATCGTGCCTGTATCGCATGGCTGGCCGCCGCCTGTAGGATAGAAGTAGGTGCGGTCCAGCACGACCTCATTACCTGACACGCTGATAATTGTAGCGGAAAACTGTTTCGTATAGGAATCCGTCAGGTAGGCCTTTTCGGTCATGCTACTTGCCCTTCTGGCTAGGCTGCTGCCTCGGCTTCTGTTCCTTCACGCCTATGACCTTGTCCACCTGCGCCTTATTAGAGGGATCGACCTTCTCGTTCAGGAACTCGAGGTGCCTCACATTGCAGTTCCTCGGCTTCGGCCTCGTTCCTGTCGATACCTGCACGGTGTTGTCATTTACTACCTTGAGTATGACAGCTCTGCTTCCGGCGTCCCTGCCGAACTTCTTTATGCAAACCCTTCCTGGTTCCAGCAACATTTTAATCACTTTTTAGCATGCGTTTCGTTACTCAAATTTCTTCTTCTCCTTCAGCATGGCCGCGAGTGCTATTATAGCCGCGACCTTTTCAGTGCCGAGCTTTCCGGTGTTTATCGATATGTCGAACTTCGAATCGTCCATGACGTCTATTTTGTATATCCTCTTAAAGTGCGCGATTGTCAACCTGTCCTTGTCACTTACGTACTTAGCCGCTGCCGCGCGGCTTATTCCCTGCTGCTTCATTACCCTTCCTGCACGTTCCTTCTCATCCGCGTACAGCCAGACGTTCAGGGTCGAGTCCTTTATCATCCATGGCGACAGCCATGTGGTGACCACGCAGTCCGCCCCTCTGGCCATGGCCTTTACCTCGGCATCGAAGTCCTTCGCATACTTGGGTTTCGAATTCTTCAGAACGCCCATGAGCTCCGCACTGCTCTTGACGTCGCGCTTGTACGACACGCCAATGTGCTTTATGCCAAGGTACTCCGCGAGCCTGGCGCCGACGGTTGTCTTTCCGCTGGCGGTCAGCCCGCTGATGCATATCTTCATCGCGATCAATGTGCGACGAGCTGGAGCACGTACTTCTTCTGCTTCATTCCTATGTCGTCCAGCTTGATGTCGCCCTGCTCTACCCTGCTGCCGAGCTTTACCACGTCGGCGGTGCAGTTGGCGCAGAGCACGCCTCCGAACAGCCTGTTGTTCGTCCTCCTGGAGCTGCCTCCGTCCCTGCTGAGAGATATGCCGTTGAGCTCAACGGAGCATATGGCGCAATGGGGCATGGAGTTCTTCGCTCTCCTGTAATGGGTGACAGTCCTGCCGCCCTGAGTGTACCTCTTGACTTTCTTGAAGCTACCAGATCTGTGCATAGGTTTTGGCAAATGAGACACCTGATTTTTCTTTTACTTACCTGTATGACTAAACAGTTAAGAGCAATCCTTAATTTAATCCGAATAATAATATAAAGCTATTTGTGTCAGCGGGTACCCGGCTGGCCTGGCTGGCTTTGCTGAACCTTGAATTCTGCGTTCCCTAAATTCTCAGCGGCGGCCTCCTCCTTCGCCTTCTTCCTGTCATAAATCATTATCGATATGGATGATATCATGCCGCCTACGAACAGGACAATGAAGAACAGTCCCTTGTAGCCGAGGGGCACTATGAAGTTTATCTTTGCAGCGCTGTATTGTGCGAACGCCATCGGGAGAAGCACATACCATACGAGGAAGAAGAGCGGAAGCACGACCAGCATGGGCTTCATGTTGGTCTTCATAGACTCGCTCATCAATGGCATTAGCTCCTTCTGCTTCTTTGCCATTTCCTCCTGGGATGCCTTGTTCTTCATCATCTCCCTGAGCTCCTTCGAGAGCGCGTTGGACCTGTTCTGGAGATGCCTCATCTTTTTGGGGTTTGAGAGCTTGCGCTGCAGAACCAGCGCGAGCGCCGTGTATCCAATCGCCAAAGCGACTATTATCGCCGCAATGCCTGTGGGCAAAGTTACGGCCAAAAGCAGCAACATCAGAATTCACCGAATATGTTTTTTAAGGCTTCCTTGAAGCGCGTCTGCGTTTCCTTGAGAGCCCCTTCCTTGTTCTGAATTATGTATAAGGAAATATTTAAATATGACGCATAGTGCGCGAGAGTCGATATGTCAATCTGCCTCTGCGTGGCTATCTCCATTTCGCTCTCGTTTTCGCGTGATCTTGACCTGTCGGATGCCCTCCTCTTGGCTATGGAGCGCGGGTTGGCATCTATATATATAAGGCCCTTCACTTTCAGCCTGCGCATCTCCTCTTCTGGCAGCCCGGTTACGAACCGTCCAT
Source organism: Microcaldota archaeon (assembly GCA_027365215.1). Classification (GTDB taxonomy): domain Archaea; phylum Micrarchaeota; class Micrarchaeia; order Micrarchaeales; family Micrarchaeaceae; genus JAMCYG01. The sequence continues at coordinate 1,471 of DAHXNT010000009.1, read as the reverse complement.
TCTGCTCTACCGAAGCATGGGTATTGACCACGACCGCTCCGCGGGCCTTCGAAACCGTCGTGAATGCGCTGTGCCTCAGGGAATCTATCGCGTTTGGGCTCAGGTATCTCAGCCTGTCCCTGTTCTTGACAAGCTTCTTCTTGAGAGCCATATCTGCCATGAGCGTGCCTATCGTGATTACCTTGTATTTTAGACCCTTGCCAATAGCGCCGTCGATAACTGATGTCTTGCCAGAGGCAGGCATTCCAGTTACAATTACTACACCATCATTCATGCAAGCACAGGATTAGATTTGAGGGAATCTACTTATTGGTTTTGTAGGCAGGCTTTACAGGCATGGTAATATGGCATGCAAGGCAGAATGGTGCCGTTACCTCCTGCCTCTACCGAACAGCTTCCTCACCAGGCCATGCTTCTTCTCTGGAGGAGGAACCTTGTACTCTACATGCCAGGAAAGCCCCGGAACGTCAGTAACGATCCTTATGTTGGGATCCTCGAGGAGCCTCTGTATGGAGCTCTTGTACTCACTAGAATCGTTTACCTGCCTGTTACTTTCAATGTTTTGTTCAGCGTACATGGTATTACCTCGTCGTTGTTGCCCTGTAACTGGTAGTCATGGACATATCGGCAATTCTTCCGAACTTCGTTCCGATGCGGTTGCTGATGTACGTCACGACGTTCTGCGGTTCCATCCCGTCCTTGAACCTCGTCTTGAGAAGAATCGCGTCGTCCGCGCTTGCGGTCGTGATGAACACTTCCGCGACGTTCCTGAGTCTTATGACCCGGTTCGCCAATTCATCGAGGTCAACGTCGTACTTTGCACCAGCAAGGTACATCTTGTAGAACCTCTTGCCCTGGTTGGTTATCACCAACTGGTACCTCTTCTTGTCGTTCTTGCCCTGTTTTCCCATTCCACTCCCTCTTTGATTATTAGACTGGAGAGGTAAACGGAGTTGTAGCTGCGGCTCAAACGGAAAAAATGTTGGTTGGGTGGAGAATTGAATTAGGTTTTGGACCTGCACCACACGCCATTTGCCACACTCCAGTCATAATAGTGCTTATGCAGGTATCCAGTATAAATAAAAACGCCACACTCTTATAAAACTACAGTGGGTCACTTAAATGGTATCAAGCCAATTTGTTCTCTAAATCTATAAAATATAAATTAATAAATATTTGAATAATACTATTAATATATCACGAATAAATTAACTATACGATGATAAGAGCATGCGCCTAAAGAAAAGCAGTATAGTGTCAAAGGAAAAATACCCCGAAAAGGTCAGAAGCAGGTTCGCCGAGCTCAGGGCTGAACTGCCATACCATATCACGATAAGGGCGATAAAACATTCGTATTATGTGGTTAGGCAGGAATATTCGCCTTTGGATGAGAACGGCAAAAGGAAGATGTTTTCTGAATATCTGGGCAAGATAACCGAGGACGGAGAGTTCATGCCAAGGAAAACGGAGT
>DAHXNT010000008.1 GCA_027365215.1 Microcaldota archaeon | reverse complement strand
GCCTGGGACATCCTGGAAGAATTGAACGAGAGGTACTCGCAGAATCCTATCGAGTAGCAGTACCATGGTCCGTTGTTGTTTACATAGCTGGAGCAGCTGGCCAGCTGCGAAGGCTGGAAGCCTGAGGGCAGCGGGAAGAGCGGGTTCTGCGACAGCGTTGATTCCTGGGATGAGAGGGTGGTGAGCGCGGATTTGACTCCTTCTAGATTGTTGCCGTAGTTCGTAGAGTTGATGCCGTTTATAAGGGCGTAGATCTGCGCGTACGTCTGGTTGAACGCATGGTATTGAGTATTGAGCTGTATCATGCCGGAGCCGAACGGGGTGGCCATGCCGCCCAGCTGGGAGAGCGCACGCTCGCAGTTGGGGACGCTCTGGCACGCCAATTGTATCTCCGATGTGTTTGCAGGATATACGGTCAGCCTGTTGAGCCCTGTCTCCTGCATGCAGTCGGCCAGGGGCGGGTTCCCGTCGCTCTGGTACGCCCTTATCGTGCTGTTAATGGAGGCTATTGCGCTCTGGCTTGGCACGTACTTGGCAAGCAGAAACGGCGCCAGAGCCTCGTATATGCCGCTCTGATTGAGCATTATCCTGTAGCGGCCGTTAGTCACGTTGACCAATATGTAGCTGTCGCTTGAATTGAGCTGCATTATGATATAGGAAGAGCCGTTGACCATCTCGCTGAAGTTGGACGATCCCTTTATGAGAGACGAGGGTATGTACTTCGTTAGATAGCTGTTGAGCGTGCTGTTTATCGACACATGGTGCGCGCTGGTGGTTACGCCAGCAGCGCCAGCCGTGCCCGCATTGAGCATAAGCACGGAAAGTGCAATCATTGATAGGGTCAGGTAAGCGAGTCTGTTTTCCATCGAAGAACCACCGTCTAGGGTCTAAGATTTATTGTAAGAGAAACTTTATAAACAAAGCGTTTCCCTTCGGCTTTGCCGAGAGATTGCGCACGGCAATCGAAGAACAGAAAATAGAGCAAAAAAAGAGGGCAAAAATGGGAGTATAAGAGTAAAGAGTATAAAAAGAACAGAAGAAAATCAGAAAGAAAGAGCAATAAAAAATAAAATGGAGGTTTTACCCTCCTGCGCTATCGCACTTGCACCATGGCTATTAGCTGCCGCTTGCCGCGTTGTTGTACAGGTCCTGTATGAACGCGTTGGCTGCTGCCGTCGTGTCCGCTGCAGAGTATCCTGCCACGTATATCCTCGCGCCTGAGCCGTTGCTTCCGCTGAACGCCTGCACTATGTAGCCAGAGCCATTACCCATGCTCGGGCTTGCAGTGAAGTTGTTCGCTGTCTGCACCTGCTCGGAGAGGCTGTTGACGTAGCCAGATCCTATCAGCACCAGGCTGCTTGCCGGGTTGAGCGTTGACGCGTTGTCAAGCACTGCTATCGGGGCTGTCGTCAGGTTCTTGAGAAGAACCGGCGATATCGCCTGCGAGACTGATGGAGTCGCGGTTATGTTGCTGATGCCAGTTATGCTGTACGTGGCGTTCGGGCCAAGAGCCAGCGTTCCCGTCACCTTAGACACTGATGCATTCGGAAGGCCGAGGCTCGTCAAGGACTGTCCTATGCCGAACGGACCAACCGTTGCGTGCGTCACTGTTGACGAGTTGCCACCGCTTGTTGATACGGCGAATGCCAGCGTGTCGACCGCCTTAGCCATGTCGACTGTCAGCGCTGTCGGTGTTATCGACGCAACCTTGCTGCCCTTCTCAGTCCTGAACCCAACCGGCACCTGTATGAACTGGTTCTGCGAAGACTCGTACGTCATGTTGTTCTTCGTGCCGCTAGCCGAATAGTTCAGCTGGAACAGCGGCGAAGCGCCGACACCTGCGGTGGAATTGTATATTCCGAACGATAGGCTGTCGGTCAATACCGTGCTGTACGGAGTTGCAGGCAGTTCACCCATCGTGTACGAATAGTACTCGTTGAGGTTGCCAGTCGGGGTACTAGCTGACGCCAGGCTGAATGTCTGGCTAGCCTGACCGTTCTGCTGGTTGTACGTCACTGAATGGCTGCCAGCTATGGCGTCGTAGTTCTGCCCACTCTTGGTGTACACTATCTTCGGAGTAGTTGGAGACAGCGTTCCGAGGTCCACGGAGTTCGCGACTGTGTTACCACTAATAAACTCTTCACTTATGGTCAGTGAGTTGGCGCCAAGAGGTATGGCCCTGCTGAACTGCACGTTCGTGACGTTCTTGAACGGTGTCGACAGCGAAGTCGAGTTAGACTGCAAGCCATTGAAGACCAATGACTTCGTTATCTGCTGGCCCTGTACTGTGTATCCTTTCACCGTGACGGTGAGAGGCACATTCGCGTTTACGTATGGTGCTCCCGTACTGGACGTGAACGTTCCAACCAGAGTGTTGGTCGAAGAGCTGTAAAGCGAGTTACTCACGACGTCGTTTGTTGCCGCGGTGTACTCGTACGTAGTCAGGTCGTAGGTCAGCGAGCTAGTCTGCTGCCCAGTGAGCGTTGTGAACGCGTTCGGTATCTGGCTAGTCACTACAAGCTCCTGAGCCGGCTCGGTTACTGCCGTCGTGTTGATGCCAGTAACTGTGTTGCCCTGGTTTGCGTATGAGAATGCAGGTACGCTTGTCGACGTTATGCTTATCGGGTCGAAGTTAGCGCTGCCCTGTGTCTCACCAACGAACGTCAGCTTGTAGGCTGCCGGGCTCGTTATGAACGACATGCTCTGGCCAGGTGTCAGCGTCTGAGTCTGGCTGTTGTACAGTATTATACTGTACAGAGCATTCGGAATGCCGCTGCCTGAAGAGTTAGTCCACTCGAGCACTGTGTACCAGTCAGGGTTCGACGTCTTGTTGAACTGGTCTCCGCTCGTCACGTTGAACACATTGGAGTACAGCTTCATCTTAGCGTACTTCTCATATGCGTACAGGCCCGCAAAGGTCTGGTTCACATTGACGTACAGGGACGTTCCAGAAACGTTGAACGGGGTTATCGTTCCCGGTGAGACTGCTGTAGTGTTCGTCAGCGCTCCATTATAGTATACATTAAGCGCTGCAGTGCTTACACCGTTCGCGTTTGGCTGGCCAAGGTCGGCAAGCTCTACCGTGAACTTACCGCTCGTCAGGTTCTGGCCGACGTAGACTGTCGACATCGGCGTGAGGCCTGATGCGAGCTCAAGCGTTCCACCTGATGTTGCAAGGTTGGAGCCAACAGTACCTACTGTCGGTATGTTCGCACTTATTATTGTCCAGTTCTCACCAAGCAACGTGAAAGCCGCGTTGTTGATTGTGTTGCTGCTCGTCTTGTAGTTTATCGGCTTGTTGAAGGTCACCTGGTATGCCCCACCTGCGCTGAGCAGTGCGAAGTTGTTGACGCTGCTCTGCTGGTCGAACACAGGGAAACCTGTCAGCCAGATATACTCGCTCTCACCATACGAACCAGCGTTGCTCAGAAGAGATGGAAGGTTCGAATTGGTCACTCGGAGTATGTTGTCGAAGCCGCCATTAGTGAGCGTTGTGAACGACACACCTCCTCCATTCGTCGAAGCCGTGACTGTAGAAACCGGCAGATAGCCAGAGTCAGTGTACGGGCTTGAGACTGAAGACGTGCTGAATGTGTTGGATCCAGTTGCATATCCATCCGCAGATGTGCTACCGATGCTCTTCGTGGAAGCGAACTGGCTCGTCTTTATGGCCCTGTTCATCACGGATCCGATCAGCGTGCTGAATCCGTATGTTCCGGCCGCGAACGATACTCCGCTCGTGTTGAAGTAGACCTGCGCGTTAGGTACTATGCCTGTGCCAGAGCTGACTCCCGAAACGGCAACATGCAACACCTTGCTTGCCTGCGTTGTGTTGATCGTCGCTGTGACTGGAACCGACGCGAACGCAAGGTTTCCTATCGCTGCTGCGATGTTGGCTGCTGCTACGCCGTCACTCGGCTTTGCGGCATGACCTACAACCACCTGCACCAATGGCTGCCCACTATTGCTTATTATAGGCACACTCTGGAATGTCAACGGACCTGCAAATGCAATCCCGAGACCCAGAAGCGCTGCTCCAGCCGCGACTGCGGCCATCCTTTTCGCCTTTATGGTTTTCATTTTCTTACCTCAACATGATTTCTATGTTGTGTGAAATAATCTTTCAATGAAAGGTATTTAAAGGGATAGGCTATGTTTATAATCTATTTTATAAATAACCGTTTATACTTCGCTGATTGTCATACATTTTCTCTTTTATCGACGCAACCTTCCCTCGAAGAGCTATTCCGTGGCATAGCCACGTGTCCAACACCCATGGCCTGTCCGGACGGTCCCAAACCGCCAGGGAATGACACATCAGTGCAGACAGCTCACTGTACTATCTCTGAAAAGTTTATTAAGGTTGCACCCCAATCCTCTTTTAGCATCTTTAGCACCGTTTGTATGCACGTATATTAGTTGCATAGTATCTTTTCAGGTTAGTGGGTTAGCAGGTTAGTCGCATGGAAGGCAAAGGCAGGATCATGGGCGGCAGGAAGCTCGTAGTGCTCGCCCTTGTAGTTATACTCATAATAGACATAGTAGTGAGGCTGGGCATGATAGGCTATGCCGGCTTCTTCGAGCCTGACGGCTTCTTCCACTACGCAGTTATAACATACGCGGTATCGCACGGTCTCTCGATACCGAACACGCTCAACCTCTCGGGCTTCCCGACGCATAACCTCGTGTCAGAGACCGAGGGCTTCTATTATATAACAATAATACCCTGGCTCATACTTGGGAAGTCGATCAGCTATTACACCATAATGAGGCTGATACCTGTTCTCTTCGGCATGCTGGACGCGCTCGGCGCGTTCTTCCTTGCAAGGTACCTCGTGAGGAGCGACGTGCTGGGCCTGCTCGCCGCGTTCTTCGTAGCGACGTCAAACGGCGACATAGCAAGGACGGCTGCACTGGTCTATAGGGGCGACGGCTTCTCTACAATCTTCGTGATAGTCGCCATGATACTGCTCGTGAAGGGATTCTCGTACAAACTCGGGAGCGCGGAAGGCCAGCAGGGTTCCGGCTCCATAAAGAGGGTTGCGCTCTACGGCCTTGGCTCTGCGTTCGTGCTCAGCATCGCCTCCGCGATATGGAACGGCGCGCCATACGCAGTCATAACGTACATGCTCGCGCTCATCCTGGCGACGGTGTACGGCTTCATAAGCGCCAGGAAGGCGCTCCTAAAGAACACGTTCATCATGGGCGTTGCGCTGGTCTTCGATTACATTCTCGTGCACGCGTACATGGCCCTGGACATAATAAGGGGTCAGGCGCTTACCAGCCTGCACTTCTTCCTGTTCTACTTGCCGGTACTCGCTGCTGCGCTGCTCGCCTGGATAATAATAGAGAATAAGGACAAGCTCGCAGGAATAGCCGGAAGCGCAGCCACAAGGAGTTACTTCATAATAGCGTTGCTTGTAATCGGCGTGATTGCCGTGCTTGTTATCGGCGGCAATTACATCTCATCGGTGGCGAGCGGAGGCGGCCTCGTGATAGCGGGAAACAACCTGACCGAGACGATACAGGAGCTGCAGAAGCCGACGTTCGGCTTCCTCTTCAGCAGCTTCATGCTGCAGCTCTTCCTCGCGCCGCTCGGGATCATATTGTTCCTGCTCTTTGCAAGAAGGATCGGCAGCCGTGGAGCCGCGCAGGGCGTAGGCGATGGCGACGTCACAGGCAGGCGTTTCAGCCTCTACGGAAACATAAACGCGGGCTCTCTCGTGCTGTTCGCGTACATCGCTACTACGGCGTACTTGCAGTACAACGCGATAAGGTTCAACTCGCTCCTCGCGGTGCCGCTCGCGATATTCTCCGCTTATGGTGTATACGGGGCGTACATGCTCGTGCGCAATGCCAAGCTTAGGAAATTCCAGCTCAGGTATGTCTACCTCGGGGTAACCATCGCGATACTCGTGTACGCGGTAGCATTCGCGTATATGAGCTCAGAGACAAGTGCACCTGCCGATGGGATAAACGCGCAGTTCCTCAGCGCCATGTCGTGGATGAGGAACAACACGCCGCAGAACGCGACAGTGCTTGCGCTCTGGCCCGACGGCTCGGTCGTAGAGGGATGGGCGCACAGGACGAGCCTGATGGACAGCGTCGGCGGCCAGAACTCCATGCTAATATACAACTTCTCCAGATTCCTGTTCAACAAAACCAACAGTTCCGCTTACCTATATTCAGCGGGCAAGCCGGAATATGTGGTCTCGAGGGGGTACTGGCTGGCTGAGATAGGAGGGATAGCACAGGAGGGCAACATCACAGGAACGAAGGCGCAGCCTTACGGCTACACGCTCATGAGTTCGTACAACCGCAAGGTCCAGGGCAATGAGACAGTGTACACATTTGTCACAGCAGCGAGCGACACGATAAACGGCGCTGCACTCATACTAAACCAGACGTCGCGCAACACTACAAACACAACAGCTTACATACATACCGGGAGCTCCTCGCAGTACTACAGGATAGCCAACATAATATTCTACAACACGACAGGCCTCGGATCCCAGCTTATAAGCACCAACTCTACAGGCGAACTCAACTACACGCTGATGCTCTTCTACAGCGGCCCGAACATACAGGGAGCTACGGTGCTCGGACCCGCGCTACCTGAAAGCAACTTCTTCAAACTTATATACGGCTGCACTGACAGGCTGTGCAACTACACTGGACCTGAGGGCAACGCCTCGCTCAGGCTCGTCTACGGAAACACCGACACGAGGATATACAAGGTAAGTTACAGCTGAGGCCTCTTCCTCCTTGCGACTATCCTTGAGCATACCACATATCTGCATTACGTGCAAACGCGGATTATGCCTTTCGCGGATACTGCTGCACTACGCTACAGCAGTTTCATGCTGTCGTATCCGCTTATCACGTTGTCCGTTCCGGCACGGCCTTCGAGCACGCTTTTTATGGATGAGAGGACCTGTGGCTTGCCGAGGGTGCCCTTGAGGCATATGAGTATTATGTTGCCAGAGATGAACCTGTCGCCGATCTGATAGACCGAGAACCTCCTCTTCAGCTCCGAGACGTACCTGTGGTACTGCACGGTCTGCATGAAGCTCATCGCATAGTTGATGGCGAGCACGGAATTCTCTGAAAGCCTCGATGCCGCTGCATCCACGAAATCGCTGGTAAGGAACTCGCTCGGTATCGTGTCGCCTACATACGCGTCGAGCATTATGACGTCGTAGGTCTTATCGGCGTTCACCAGATAGTCAAAGCCGTCGCCCACTATGACGTGCGAGAGGTCGGGTGCCTCGAAGTCCGCGAAGGCTCTGGCACGCGACATAAAATCCTTGGCCATCCCGATCATATGGCCGCTTACCTCGACTATGTCGAGGCTGTACGCGCCGCGTAGGTAGTTGGCGAGCTGCATAGGTATTGTGCCGCCGCCGAGGCCTATGAGCAGTATGCGAGGATCCTTCTTTACAAATGCTGCCGGGGTCATGTAGTCCCAGTAGAGCCCGGTCTGTATGCTATTCCTCTTCACTTTCGAGTATATTGTGCGGTTGTACCTGAGTTCTATCGTGTCGTCGGCTACCGCTATGTTTATCGCCTTGTCATCGACAGGTTTGGGCTTGCGCCCTATTCGCGACAGCCGCTTCATCGGATTACGCACGGAATCATGCAATACTTTCGTATTTTAAATCACCACGGCACGGACTTCAGGTGAAGGGCGTACGCACCGCGGTTCGTCGCCACGTGCATCAGCCCAGTGAGGATTATCAGGAACAGCATGCCGTACAGGCCAGGCATGTGCCCCAGCAAGAATGCGAACAGAAGGGCAACGACGAAGAAGCCATACTGGTCCATGATCGGGAAGCCCCTTCCGGGCTTGAAGCCCAGCTGCCTCTTTATGAAGCTGCCGACCAGGTCACCCGATATAGCTCCAATCGCGAGCAGTACGGCTATCGGCAGCATGAAATGCAGGAACGGATACTCGATAAGGCCTACAACCGCGCCAGCAATTATCCCAGCAACGGCGCCCCTTATCGTCTTGTTGTCGCCGAATATCCTCTTGCCGCGGAACTTCCTCTTCCCATCGATCGGAGCACCGCCTCCGAACAGGACAGGCGCGCCGTTCGCGGCGTACGCCGGGAAGATGTATATTATTGGGTAGAGGAAAACCGAGTAGATCAGCACAACAATCGACATTAAGGCACCTTGCGTATCTATGAGTAAGCTATGGCATGCGCCATCATTCCACGATTGCCTTGATTCGCCTGACTCCGGCCGCGACAGCCTCCTGCTTTATTATCTTGAAGGTTCCGAGCTCCCGCGTGTTCTTCACGTGTGGCCCTCCACAGATCTCGATAGAATAGACAGTGCTGCCCTTCGCGACCGTATAGACCTTGACTTTGCTTTCATACCTGTCTTCGAACACGCCCTGGGCGCCGAGCTTGTTCGCCTCGTCTACGCTCATTATGCGGAACGAGACGTCGGCCCCTGCCTTTATGACGCCGTTCACCCAGTCCTCGACCTTTTTTATCTGCTCGTCGGTAAGCTTCTTGTCGTAGTTGAAGTCGAACCTCAGCCTCTCTGCAGTGATGTTGGATCCCATCTGGTGTATCGATGGATCGACGACCTTCCTGAGCGCCTCGTTGAGCAGGTGCGTCGCCGTGTGCAGCTTCGTGGTCTCCTCGCTGTGGTCCGCCAGGCCGCCCCTGAATTTCTTCTCGGCGCCCTTGCGCGAGAGCTCTTGGTGCTCCCTCATTAGCGTTTCAAAACCGTTTACGTCTACGCTGAACCCCTTCTCCTTGCACATCTCCACTGTCATCTCAAGCGGGAACCCGAATGTCTGGAACAGATCGAACGCATCCTTTGCGCCAAGCTCTTTCTGGGCCGACGCGCCCAGGCGGTTGAGCATGCTTTCCAGCTGCTTAGTGCCGTTTGCGAGCGCGACTGAGAATTTGTCTTCCTCCTTGTCGAGCTCGTCGAATATGCGTGCGCTGTTGCGCTTGAGCTCGGGATACGAGTCGCCCATTATGTCAACGGCAACCCTTGCCACATCAGAGCAGAATTTCCCGTTTATACCCAGGAGCCGGGCATGCCTTATGCTCCTCCTGATGAAACGGCGCAATATGTACCCCTGCTCGACATTGCTCGGCACGATCAGCTTGTCCTCGCCGAGTATCATCACCGCGGCGCGGATGTGGTCGGTGATTATGCGCGCGCTGCGGTTAGTCCTCTCAATCCCATGCCTGGACAGAGACAGCACCTTGTCCAGGATCGGCGCGAGCGTGTCACATTCGTATACGCTGTCAAAGCCATTGAGCGCTGCTAGCGTGCGCTCCACTCCCATGCCAGTGTCCACGTTCTTCTGGGCCAGCTCCTCGAACGTTCCGTCCTTCGTCTTGTTGTACTGCATAAGCACGTCGTTCCATATCTCGCAGAACGGGCCGCTGTTGGATAGCTCCAAGAACTCCTCCGTGCTCTTTTCCTGGATGTCCTTGACATGATAGAATATCTCTGTGTCAGGGCCGCATGGCCCTGTCTGCTCCACTGGGCCCCACCAGTTATCCTTTTTCCCCAGGAAGTGGATCCTGCTTTTCGGTATGCCGAGCACTTCCCATGTGCGCGCTGATTCCTCGTCGCGTGGCGCGTCCTCGTCACCTGCGAAGCACGTGACGCTCAGCCTTTCCACAGGTATTCCAATACGCTTCGTAAGAAACTCGAAACTCATCTCTATGGCTTCCTTCTTGAAATAGTCGCCGAGCGACCAGTTTCCCATCATCTCGAAGAAGCTGAGGTGCCACAGGTCTCCTACCTCATCGATGTCAACCGTGCGTATGCATTTCTGGACGCTGAGAATGCGCCGGCCTTCCGGATGCGGCTTCCCTCCAAGATATGGTACGAGCGGATGCATACCGGCCATGATGAAAAGCGCAGTGGGATTGTCCTCTGGGATCAGCGATGCACTCTGGATCAGCTTGTGATTGTGTTCCTGGAAGAAGGTGATAAATCTCTTCTTCAGGTCTGAACTCGAAATCATGTTTGCACCATTGGTTTGATTTGTTTGTCTTTTAGATTCAGCCTTGAAGCCCGTTCTGCGGCCACCAGACCTTGCACTCCTTGCCGAAGAAGGAGCAGTACCTGCACTTCCACTTCTCTTCGGAAGGCACAGGCAGCGCCTCCCTGGCGCCGGTCCAGTACTTGAGCACGAAATCACTTACGTTCTGCACCTCCTTCTCGTCGTACGTGAACTTGTACGTGCCTATCTCCTTCCTGTTGAACTGGTTTATGTAGCGAACCTGGAGTGTGTCGCTGACTCCCTTCACAGAGCTTATGGAGTCGAAGAACTTATCGGCAATGGAGTCTATCGTCTGCATGCCCCCGTCTATGCCAAGCACTTCGAACTGCCTCACGAACTCGGGTGTCATGCGCAGGCTCTTGGTCGAATAGTCCCGGGTGAAGCGCTCCGCGCTGTAAGCGCCGCTCCTTATGTCGTCAATCATCTTCCTGTAGATGAGCAGCTGCACGATGTGCGTGCGCTTCTGCGAATCGTTGGGCAGCTCGTCCTTCTGCCTGGTCTTGTCCTCGTATATGTAGAGCTCGTTGTCCTTCAGCCTTATCTCGTCTATCTTTCCCGAGAGCCTGAAGGCGCCGAGAGAGCCGTACACCTGTACCTCCCTGGTATGCTTGTTGTTGGGTAGGTTCGTCATGCCAAGGTAGCCCATATAGAGGGTCTTGTAGATGTAGTCGGCGTAGCCCTTTGGCTCGAGCTCTATCTCTATATTGGCCTCCTCCTCGAGCTCCTGGTGAAGCATCTCGCCGCTCTTCATCTCCTCGGTCCTCTTCACCTTCTCGACATAGAGGTGCCGCAGCTCCATCTGCTTCTCGCACCAGTACTGGGAAGCGATGTCGGTCACGCGTATGCCGTACATCTTTAGTTTAGAGAGGACGCTCAAATTTATCAGCCCGCCTACCATTCGTCACAGCCAAAGAGGCTCAGCGATTACCTCGCTCATCACTGATGATATTAGGCACACACACAATTAAAACGCTATCTGGATTGTATATCGGTTTGGATATCGTTTGAATATAGTTTGGATATTGGTCCGTATACAAGTTAGGCGTTTTCACATGCCGCGTGAGGCGGCTATCCCTGCCTATTTCCTCAGCGATATGCTCGGATGGACGCATGTTCTGTGGTGCTCCGTACCGTCGCAGTACGAGTACTCCAGCATCCTGGATCCGCGCTTCTCCTGCCGCTTCTCCTGTATTATAGCCCTGCTGGAGCCCACGGATGCGGCCATGTATACGCTGCCGCTCGCTATGTTCGGGTTGCCGGCCAAGGTCTGCAGGAACTGATAGCCGCTAGGCCACCAGTCCTCCCACCATGAGTCGATCTCGCACTTCTGCGGTGCCGAATGCCTCGCAGAGGTGCCGTTTACCACCCAGAGTATCATGTTGTATATGTTCGAGGAGTCTATGAAGTACCTGCCGCTTCCCGCATCTGCAACCGCATCGATTATTGAGGACTCTGCCAGGCGGAATGTGGTGCCTTCTTCGACCCTGATGCTGCCCCTTTCGGCTCCGGAAACGTGCCATGCGGCGCTGAACCGCTCGGGCATCGCATCATAGGCAATAAGCTGAAGCATGTTGTATATAAGCTGCTTTTCAGATTGGTCAACCAGGGTAACGCTGCGTATGTCGTTGTTTTCCTGAAGGACTCCGACCTTAAGAAGCTGCTGCGTGAGGCCTCCTGACACCACCAGCACGCTGTCTATCCCTTTCAGCCCTGATATGTCTTCTATGGTCGCATTGCTGTACGTCTCATTAGAGTGCTTATCAGTGCTGTCGTACATCGCGAACGAGGCAAGCTTATCGTTAGAGTACTTGAAGTTCTCGGTGGAGAACTCGAATGATATCCTCTTACCCTGGTATGATATGCAAAGGTGCGGGTCGCGCTCCCTCTTCGATGGGCCGGCGGTCCACGCCTTGCTGCGGAGCAGCTTGAACTCGTCGTACAGCGAATCAAGGCCCACCTTGCCCTGCGCGGTCCTTTCAAAGGAATCGGTCATCGCTGATCTGAGCCTTCTGTCGTTTGTATCTATGTCTAGGCTGCCAGAAACAGTGGTAAGGGGCAAGGCATGCACCTGCGTATGGTTATCTCTTCTTCGCGGCCAAGAGCCTGCCTATCGCGTCTACGCTCTCGCGGAGCTCGGACACGGGCTGCGTATACGGATTCTGCGCCTCGTTGTGCACACCCATGACGTACCTGTATGCAATGCCCTTCTTCTCCATGCACTCTCCCATTATCTCGGCTAACTCCTTCCTTACGCTGAGCAGGTCGCCACGGAGCATTTCATTGGTATAAGAATTCTTGGCCATTTCGCCAGTCAGCCTGCTGATGCCGTTCTCCAGTTCGTCTACCCTTTCCTTCGTGATCTGGTCTATGCTCACGTATGCATGGAAGGACTGCAGGCTTTGGGATATGCCGTCCAGGGTATCCTTCACCTCTGCCCTGTCCAGCTCCGCTGCAGCCTCCTGCTTCCTCTTTAATATAGAAACCATAGAAATCCGCTAGTTTCACGCCAGTGCGTACAACCGTATACAACGAAGCTTTATCAAATATATAAAGGTTGCTGAAACGGTGGTCGAATCGCGGCTCGCATACCATTTGAAGAAGCGGGAGGAAGCAAGGGCAAACTGCTCATGGCTACTGCATATTGGGCAGCTTTCGCTCTCTTGCAGGCGCACATGGCCCATGGAAAGAGGCAGGTATATTAAAATTGTTACCTCTTTTACTGCATGGCCGGACGAAAAGCCCATGGCGGAGGCGCGCTATGGATACTGACAGCGCTGGTATACGTTGCGCTTCTAACCGCGTTCATGTTGGACTTCGTGTTCCTGAACAGTTCGCCGTTCATACTCTATTCGTTCATATTTTTCCTGATTTTCGGCGTCTTGCTGGGCATGCACGCCAAATGGATAAGTCCCGCTGTACTGGTATCTATGGCGTTCATAGTGGTAAGCGCCATAATGTACATGACGAATGCAGCACTGCAGCAGTTTGTCTGGCTGAATCTTTCCATAATAGGGTACTATTTGCTGATAAGCGCAGTCATCGGCTTGCTGATTGACGCCTTGGTGTACAACGCTGAAATCAAGAGGCGTGTTTCATCGATAGGGGAGCGCATTTCCGCAAGGTTTAGCAAAAAAGGGTTAAGATACGCACCCTTGATAGTTGCTTTGCTGCTGATGGCGGCGCCAGTGTGGCCTTCAGGGCCACTGCATTTCCCGCAGAACAGCAGGGTGGTTTACGCCGCATATTATGGGAATACAACGACAAATTCGTCGTTCTTGTTGATTTCGGACCCGCCGCCGTACCAGTATGTTGTAGACCTGTGCACCAGCGGCACGAATGCGGTGGCAAACGTATCTATAGAGTCAGGCACCCCCGTTCAGGCGTTCCTTTTCAGAAATCAGAGCGCATTGAGCAATGCCATCAACAAATCCGCGGGCTATCCCTTCTCGAAATATGCAGGCATATTCAAGGAGTATGCGGCTTCTTCGGCGTATTCGGATGGAACCACAGGAGTGTCAAGCGTGACGGTGCCCAATTATAGCTGCAGCTACATGGCACTGCTATACGACAACCTGACAAGCGTAAGAATAAGTTACAGCATAAGGTACTACGGTCTCATATATGGATACAAGACCGTCAAAACGCCGGATTATTCTGCTCCATATGAGGCCACTGGGACCTCCAGCATGGTAAACGGCATGACGTTCCTCACTAAGAGCTATGCATGGATGGTGAACTCTGCCGAACTCGAGGGTAGGCTTGCAGCCCTTAACGCTTCCTAGTTCTCCGCCCCTCTTCTAGGAATTTCGGATCCATATCCTTGTCTATAAAAGCAGTATTCTCTGAAATAATGTTTTACAGCGCGCTCTTGCAATCTTTATATCGCTGCCTCGTTGCCGGCTTAGTTCAATGCGTGCAGCGGGTTTTATATGAAGCGGCACTATTCAGTGCTGTTCTATCCTCCTTGCTATCTGTAGCAGCAAATCAAGGATTAGA
This sequence comes from Microcaldota archaeon, assembly GCA_027365215.1. Taxonomy (GTDB): domain Archaea; phylum Micrarchaeota; class Micrarchaeia; order Micrarchaeales; family Micrarchaeaceae; genus JAMCYG01. The sequence goes on along the minus strand of DAHXNT010000008.1, from coordinate 1,661 downwards.
CCTGCGATTACCGAAAGGAACCCTACAGTAACAAGCATGAACGCTATCAACGCGCGGCCAATCTCGGTCAAAAAGGTGCCGGTCTGCAGATAGTTGGCTATCACAAAAGAGCCTATGACCAGGCCTATCAATATGAGCAATGCTCCTATAACCCCGAATATCAGCAATGGGGAATAGTCGCGCGTCCTCCTCACTATATGCCCAGCTACCCCGGCCCGTAGAGAAGCTTTGACTTTGAGAGCTTGGACCTGCCCTGCTCCCTCCTGCCGTACCTTATGGGTATCTCCCCTACCTTATAGCCCCTGTTCGACAGCTCTATCGCGAAGAACGCTATACCAGCCCTATACGGCTCCACATCCCTTATAGACTCGAACGCCTTCCTGCTCATGACGAACAGGCCGGTGAGCACATCGTGTATCTTGCTCCTGAAGGCCTTGCTGTATATCCCTGATATCGCCCTGTTGCCCAGCCGTATATATGCGGGCATGTCCCCGGCCCCCATCTTGCCCAGCCTGTTGCCCAGGACTAGGTCCGCCTTGCCGCTCTTAATGATTCTGATGCCTTCGCGTATGCCCTCAACCCCATGCGTTCCATCAGCGTCTATGCTCGCCAATATGGATCCATGGGCGGCCCTGAGCCCCTGCATTATCGCGCTCTCTACTCCCTTATCCTTCTGCCTTATGACCGTGCATCCGGTCTCCTTGAGCCTCCTGTAGTACGCATCGCCGCTCTTGTCAACTATTATTATCTCAGATTATGGAACATGCTCCGCAATGTCCGTATCAGGCCGAATACGGAATTCTCCTCTATGGTCGGTATGACTATGCTGATCTATGTACTCATAAAGGCACCAACCAGAATTTGAAGCGCTCCTAATCACTTATATAAGGCAATATTTAAGAGGCTTGATTCACAATGATAAGCATCAGTTCTTCCAATTGTAGACATAGTGGATTAGATGAAGATAGCTTTCGCGTATGACCTTCCCTTCCCATGGCACAAGGGGGGCATAGAGAAGATAATGAATGAGGAGAGCATGGAGCTCGCCAAGGCCAACGAGGTGCACTTCTTCACGCTCCGTTGGCCAGGAATGGAAAAGGAGTTCGTGAAGGACAATGTGCATTATCATGCATATTTCAGCTCATCAATAGAGACCGCATACAGGCACGGCCGCAGGTCGATAAGGAAGAGCATGCTCTTCGCGCTGTCGATGTGGCATCTTTTCAGCTACAGGTTCGACGTGCTTATCATAGATCAGTTCCCTTACCTTCACATACCAGTTGCATGGCTCTTCTGCAGGGCAACAGGCTGCAAGCTCGTGATAAAGGTCGCAGAGGTATGGGACAGGGATTACTGGAAGAAATACATCGGCCCGTTGGCGGGGAGCATTGCTTACCTATTCTCAAGAGTATGGGTGCGAAGCGCCGATCTCTACATAGCGATCTCCTTGGATACCAGAAACAGGCTGGAGGCCTTCACGCGGAAGCACGGAAAGTCCATAATATTCTCTCCGGTGCTCAACAACGACACGATAAGGGCAGCGCTTGCGGCGAAGAACAAGGTGGCGGATGTCATATTCGCAGGCAGGCTTATAAAGGAGAAGCGCCTGGACAAGTGGGTCGATGCGGTGGTTAAGGCGCGCGAGATAGATGGGAGCATAA
>DAHXNT010000007.1:551-15908 GCA_027365215.1 Microcaldota archaeon | reverse complement strand
GTGCTTCCATTGCTCCATTCGCGGAATGATATCCTTGAGCTATTCGATATGTAATCCGTATAGTTGCTTACAGATACGCGGTCCGCGCTTCCACGGTCATACCACCCGTTCCCGCTCACGGTGCCATGCGCAGACGTAACGTTTACCAAATACTGCCTGTTCCACACGGCAGATATATTCATAGGGGCAACGACGCTGATGGGCACCGTGTCGTTAATGTATCCGGCGCTGCTGTTCCAACCTGAGAAAAGCTCCCTAACTCCCTCTCCCATGGAAAGCACGCTTGGATATTCCACCATGCTAAGTATTGCACCACTATCATACCATCCGCCTCCGCTGGCCGAGCCATACGCGCTGCTTACGTTGACATAATATTGCCTTTGCCATTGTGCGGTCTCGGTTATGTTCCCGAGCATGAGGACTCTGGTAGAGTTGAGCGAACCAGTGTAAGACCCGTCTCCTTGCCCAACCCAGCCCAAAAACTTCTCCCTCACTGTGCCATTTATGTACACATATGCAGGTGCACTTATGCGATCCAGCGAACTGCCCGAATAGTTATATTCAGAGCTTATATTTCCGTAATCCGAGACTATCTTCAGCGTGTAGCCAAGCGCCCACAGCTTTGTCTGGTTGTTGAGCGGAATCCCGGATCCGACTTCAAACATGTTCGTGTGCGTGCCTACTTCCTCTATGCCATACAGGTTCGGGAGCAGGCTTTCGCTCCCCTTGCCGTATGATATTGTAGAATACGCTACCGGTACCTGTGTAGAACCGCCATAGTAATAATATCTCAGGTTCTCGAATATCACCGGGCCCATGTACTGCCTATTCGTGTCAGTAGCGGCGATCTCACCTATTGCGGTTGGCGGATTTGCTCCGGATGTGGACGCGCCAAGGTCGACCGAACCTATCTTATTCCCATTGAAGTAGAAGTTCCACACGTTCCCTGAAGAGTTCATCGAATAAGTATTGAAACTGCCTGAAGGGCCTGCGGAACCGTTCGCCCCTATACCGCCAAGGAAAGCACTACCATTGTAGTCCTGCGGGAAATATTCCCAGAACCATGTGGGGGTTCCTGCAGCTATGTAAACCGAGCCGTTGCATCCTGAGATATCGCAGTTATTTGGATAGAAGCCGCTCTGGTTTTCTATCTCATATCCGACCTGTGCGAACGCGCTGTTGGAGAGCGTTTCACCGACCCAGAACCCCATCGATCCCGAAGTTATGTTCTGGTACACGGTCTCTATTGTGACTGCGGCCCCAATATTGCGCGACGCGTTGTATGTCCCGACCGCACCCGTCTGGAACCAGTACTGCGATGCCGCCGTGCTAATCATGAAGGCGAGTGCCACCGACATTATCATGGCCGCATATAGTGCTCTCATAAGCAACAATCCCAGAACCAAACATACAGCTCAGTCAACAATTATATTCTTTCATACTGAAGGCCGATGGAGTCGAGTGCCCCGAGCATGGCTTCCCTTTCTCCTGCCTTAAGACTTTTCCATTCTATTACGGCCACTTCTGGCCTTACTGTAGACATGTTCGCGGCCCTTTCTATCATGTCTACGTTGCCTATGCTGTACCTGGACATTATGTAAGAGAAAGCCATCTTTCCCTCAAGTGCCAATCGTGTGAATTTTTCCGGATAATGCATGCCCCCGATGCCTATGGCTATCTTCGGCTTTCCGGTACCCGCGTCTACATCGGTAATCGACCTACGTATCGCCCTTGCGAGAACATTTGCATATCCTTTATTATTCAGGGCCGCCTCGTTCCCGCCGACTTCTACGAACATGCAGGGCACGTCTATCGATGGGCCATGGTGCGTCGCCTCATATGTTACCGCGACATCATCGTATGTGTTCTCCTTCTTCAATGAGACGAGCATCTTCCACATCGCTATCGGGTCTGATCTGCAGAGGCTCTTCGGCAGGCCACCCAGGTTCGCGCTCGTGCCCCAGTTGCCGCAGGAGTGCACGGTAAAAGACGACACACCCCTGGCGCTTGAGTGCTTGCTTATGAATACCACGAGATCTGAGCCGCCCAGCTTGCCTCCATCTGTATATATCGGGGCCTCGCCAAGCTGCACCATTTGGTAGTCATGGTTGTCGCCAATCACATCGTCGTACGTCCTGAGCCGTTCTGCTGTGTTGTGACCTACCGGATCCCCGTCATAGTATGCAAAGCGTATCATAATTCAGGATAACACCTTTTGGTTTTATAATGATTGCATGCGAATGGTTATTGCTAATAGCAAAGTGTGCAAAATGCTGTACAACTACATAGCACTCGGTATCCTGTCCCTGTTCGGTATAGGCTTTCCCATATCGCTCCTTGTTGCATCAAGGATGATCGGCAGGAGGGCCGCAGGCAACGCTGTGAAGAACGCGCCGTACGAGAGCGGCGAAAGCACCATAGGCAGCAGCAGGGACATAGACAACGAATACCTGCCCTACTACATGCTGTTCCTCCCGTTCGAACTCACAATCGCAATACTGGTGATATGGGCGTCGGTTTCCAACGCTTTAAGCTTCGGCACCGGCGTGGCAGTGATAGCGCTGGGAATTGTGGCCATGGCCCTGGCTATGGCCGGATACAAAATTGCAAGTGACAAGCATGTCTGATGCACCTTATTCCGAAGAGGAGTTCCTCAACGCAGAGGACAAGATGAGCGCGATAACCGAGCAGTCGCTCAAGAGCTACAGGGTGCCGCCAAACGCCCTGTTCACCAGGCTTAGCGACGTAACGAAGCTGCTCTCAAAGAAAGTGCTAAAGTGGGGAAAGACCAATTCGCTATGGCCAGCGCAGTTCGGCCTGGCGTGCTGCGGCATAGAGCTCATGGCGTTCGGCGCGTCGCAGGTCGATGCTGAAAGGAAGGGGTATCTGCTGTTCAGGTCTACGCCGAGGCAGAACGACGTCATGATAGTGGCCGGCTGGGTCACGAAGTCCATGGTCCCAAGGGTGAAGAGGTTTTACGACCAGATGGCATCCCCGAAGTACGTCATCGCATACGGCGAATGTGCAACCTCTGGGGGCCCGTGGTGGGAGAGCTACAACATAATACAGGGGATAGATCAGGTGCTCCCTGTGGACGTATACGTTGCAGGCTGCCCGCCGCCTCCGGAAAACCTGTTCGCCGCGATGATGAAGCTGCAGGACAAAGTAGGTGGTAAGACTGTCGGAGATAGAGAAAGAAGCATTGCTGAGGAAATTGGGAGAGATGAAGGCGAAGGGGTTCAGCTACCTGAAGAAGATAACGGCCGTTGATTACAACGACCGCTTCGAGGTGGTTTACATACTCCACAACCTCTCTACGAACGAGGAGAGCATTATCAATGTCAAGCTGCCCCACGAGAACCCGTCGATAGACAGCGTCATCGGCCTCTTTCGGGCGGCAGACTGGTACGAGAGGGAGATGTACGAGATGTTTGGGATAGAGGTCAAAGGCAGGAAGGTACGCAGGCTTCTCCTTGAGGAATGGAACAGCGACGAGTATCCGCTCAGGAAAAGCTTTACCTGGGGGGCCGATTACAGGAATGGCAAGGATGGTGCGTCGCAATGACCATAATGAGGATAAACGTAGGCCCGATACATCCGAGCACGCACGGGGTGCTCAGATTGGTGGTCGACGTCGACGGCGATACGATAAAGGGCGTTACCCCGCACATAGGCTTCCTGCACAGGGGAGTGGAGAAGCTGATGGAGAACAGGATGTACATGCAGAGCCCCTCCTACACCGAAAAGCTGGACTACGTCGCATCGCTCAGCTGGGACGACCTTTATGTTTCGACAGTAGAGCTTGCTATCGGCAAGGAAGTGAAAGAGGCCGCGCAGGTCGCGCGCGTAGTGATGCTGGAGCTGCAGAGGATAGCCAGCCACCTGATATGGCTCGGCACGCAGTGCAACGAGCTCGGCCAGATGTTCACGATGTTCATGTGGTGCATGAGGGAAAGGCAGGAGATACTCAAGTTCCTCGAGGACATATCGGGCACCAGGATGTTCTACGTCAACCTCAGGCTCGGCGGATTCAACAAGCAGCTTCCGGCGGATTTCGTGGACAGGGCGCACAGGCTGGTGGACTACCTGGAGCGCAATTTTGCATCATATCCTGACGTTACCGAGAGCGATCCGATATTCATGGAGAGGATGAAGAACGTCGGCATACTGGACAGGGACACCGCAATAGAGTACGGTGTGTCAGGGCCCGTGCTCAGGGGCTCTGGCGTAGAATACGACATCAGGAAGAACATGCCCTACTACATATACGACAAGGTAAAGTTCATCGTGCCCACCGGCTCAAAGGGGGACAACTTCGACAGGTACAGGGTAAGGTACCGTGAGATGCTCGAGAGCATCAAGATAATAAGGCAGGCCCTAGACATGATGCCGAAGGATCCCGACGTCTTGGGCGTGCCCGTAAAGCTCATAGGCCCGGCGGCAAAGCCCGACATAGTGGTAAACCACAGGGAGCTGCCGAAGGGCGAGGGCATAATCTACATGGTCCCGGACAAGCAGAAGCCCTACAGGATATCCCTCAGGTCCCCCACATTCATCAACCTCTCCGTTCTGCCGAAAATCGCCGAGGGGGCCAAGTTCGCAGACCTGGTAGTCATATCAGGTTCACTTGACATGGTAATGGGAGAGATAGACAGGTAGCAGAAGGCAAGCAATTTTAAGCGGCCAGAACAAATAGTACAAGCGAGTGATAGCATGGAGCAAGAAGAGCTCAACAACATGGCCAACGAGTACCAGGTAGTGCAGGAACAGCTTCAGTCGGTATCCATACAGAGGGAGCAGTTCAAGATGAGGCAGATAGAGTACAAGGAGGCCTTAGAGGAGGCGGAGAAGGCGAGCGGCTCCATATACAAGAGCGTAGGCGGCTTCTTCATAGAGGTCTCTAAGGACGAGGCGGTAAAGGACATAAAGGACAAGCAGGAGTTCACCGAGATGCGCCTCAAGTCCGTTGAAAAGCAATACGCTGACCTCTCTACGAAGGAGAAGGACATGAGGACAAAGCTGTCCAGCGCCATAAGCGCGGCTCAGGGCGGCCAAGCGGGAAGCGGCGCATGACTAGGATAGGCCTAAAGGAAACCGTATCAATACTGAAGGCAGCCAGAGACAAGAAGGTCATGATAACCTTCCATTCGATGGGCGATACGGATTCCGTTGCCTCTGCAGTTGCGTTGTCAAGGCTGCTTAATGACAGCGTAGTGTCGATGCCAGATTCCATAACCAGGAACGCCGCCAACATCCTTAAAAAACTGGGCATTAGCGCAAAGTTCGATAAGGAATTCAGGACCGATGCGGAACTTGTGATAATGCTCGACGTCAACAACTTCGGCGGCTGCGGCGCGTTCGAAGAGCCTCTGAAGGAGCGCAAGCGCGACATACTGATAATAGACCACCATGCTCCCGAAGAGATCCCGGCGGCATCGGTAATGTCATTCGACGATGAAAGCTACAACTCTACCTCCAGCATGGTGTATGAAATCATAAAGGAACTCGGCGCAGACATATCCAAGAACGGCGCGAAGCTTATCGCGCTTGGGATAATATCGGATTCGGCAGAGTTCAAGAACGCGTCATACCAAACGTTCGCGCAGCTCGCGGAGCTCTTCGCACGGGCCGAAACCAGCTACATAAGGCTGCAGGAGGACTTCCATAAGCCGCCGCTGCCGGAGCACAGGCTGGAAATGCTTGCGGATCTGTGCCACTCTAATTCTGATGTCATCAGCAATATGCTATTCATACACGGAAGGTCCAAGGGGCATGCAAGCGAAGTCGCCGACCTTGCAATAAACATGGGTGCTGACGCCTCCATATTCTACTCGGAGAACGAGAGCGAGGTTGCGGTGTCCGCAAGGCTGCGGCCCACCCTTGATGAAAAGTACGGGATTCATCTCGGCATCATGATGAGGAATGCGGCCCGTATAATAGGCGGATCGGGAGGCGGCCATCCGTGCGCTGCCGGCGCATACGGTCCGGAAAAGGACAAGGCCGACGAGATTGTAGCCGCGCTGATAAGCGGCATATCCGGCAAGATTACGGGAAACGGGCAACGGGGCAAGAGGTGAAGGCATGAAAATAGCGATAGTATCAGACATGCATTTCGGCTACGAAAGGTTCTACGAGGACTCCTTCACACAGGCAGAGAAGGCTCTCGCCATGGCAAGCAGCATGGCAGACATGATACTCATACCGGGAGACGTATTCGACAAGAGGTTCCCGAAGCCAGACGTGCTGGCCAGGGGCATGAGGATATTCAGTGAACTGTCAAACAGGGAGTGGAAGGCGAAAGTCGTATCATATACAAACCTGCTTAACGGAAAGGAGAAGAACCACACCACCATTCCGATAGTCGCTGTATCAGGCACTCACGAAAGGGTGGCGGAGGGCAAGGAGAACGCGCTGATGCTGCTTGGCATCGCCGGCATGCTGGTAGACACGAGCGAGTCGGTCACCGTAGTGGAGATGGACGGCGAGAAGGTAGCAGTGTTCGGCCTGGGCGGCACTTCGGAGGAGCGCGTGAAGCCGCTGCTCGAAAGTCTGGATCCTAAGCCGGTAAGCGGCGCGTTCAACATATTCATGTTCCACCAGTCGACATACGAGCTTCTGCCGTTCAGCGACGAGTTCATACGCGAGGAGGAGCTGCCAAATGGATACGACCTTTACGTAGACGGCCACATACACAGCAGGGTTGAGAGGAAAGTGCATGGCAAGCCATTCCTCATACCGGGGAGCACGGTGCTCACGCAGCTCAAGGACGGCGAGCAGGAATCGAAGGGGTTCATACTGTTCGACACCTCTACCGGCAGGCACGAGTTCGTGCAGATAGGCTCCAGGCAGCTTGCGGTCAGGAAGATAGAAGTGAAAGACGCGAAACCGAAGGCCATAGAGGAGAAGTGCGAGGAAGAGATAGAAGAGGTGCTGGAGAAGTCGTCCGGCAAGCCCGTGATAAGGATAGTGCTTGAAGGCACGATAGCCAACGGATTCACCATTGTCGACATGCCGGTAAGGCAGGTGATGCAGAGATACGCAGGCAAGGCCTACATGAGCATGGATGTCAGCGGCCTCAAGAGCGTAGAGTCGGAGAGAAGCATGGAAGAGCTGAGAGCCAACAGGTCCGGAAACCAATCCATAAGGGAGCTTGGAGCCAGCATGCTGAACGCGAAGCTCAAGGAGCAGAAATTCACCGACAGCATAGACGCGATAGCCCTGTTCAACATGCTAACAAGCGAGGGCAACAAGGATTCAATAGTCAAGAAGGTGCTGGCCGAGCTGCTGAAGGAGGACAGCGCCGCGGAATAGCTCAGGGCTCAGGTACAGGACCCGAACAGCCCCTTCCGTATCTCCGAGCCCTTTGAGAACACCAAATAGCTTATTATCCCGAAGTCAACAAGTATTGCGCCGTGCATTATCGTGCAGTAAACGCATATGCTGTGCACCACGAAAAGCTCCAGATAGACCAGGTAAGGCACAATCGCAAGGCCAATGAACCTCCATGCAAACAGGCCCTTGAATACGGCCCTCGCATGGCTATCGGCCATCGTGACCAGCGCGATCACTAGGATTATGTTCACCACGAACCATCCTGCGGCGAGGAAGTCCAGGGAGAAGTTGAACCCCAAGATGTTTATGCTCGAGTAGGGCGACAGGAGGACCTTTGCGCAGTTTATCTGCACGCCGCTGACGTTCCCGAGCTCGCACAGCGGCGGAAGCGTGTGCACCACATTGAGCTCGTATATAACGGTCATTGCAGATATGATGCCTATTATCGACATCGCAGTCAGTATAACGAAATCCTTCCTACTGCATCTCATTCGATCGTCTTCCTTTCATGAAACATAGCCCCGACCGGATTCGAACCGATGTACACGGGTCCAAAGCCCGTGGTCCTTGGCCGCTAGACGACGGGGCTGCACTACCATTATAGGAAAACAACATATTATAGCATTCCTTGAAAGTTTTACAATAAATATTTTTATTCATTTTCGCTTTTCATATCCCTTCATATATCTTCCAAGCCTTTTTTGCAACTGGGCCTATACTCAAACCCTTACATATTGCGTTTAGTTCCCAATTTGCCAAAGCTGGAAGCTTTTTCTGCGCCTTAAGCAAATCAGCATATCTTTTTTCACCTTTCAGCGCGTATTTACGATATTCTTCAAGCCCCCGTTCTAAGGAAATCTTATTGTCAAGCACTCTCTGGATTATCTCTCCACATCTCAAGCCGAAATAAACGCTTCTCCTGATTCCCTCGCCTGTCAGAGGCAGCGTCTGCCCGGCTGCACATCCTACTACAAACATGCTCTTAATAACAGGTTCCTTAAGGCAGTAGCAGAAGAACCCACCATGGAGTTCACCGGTCTTTAAGCCGTAACTGCTAACGAACTTCTCCAGATTCTTGAGTATTTGCGTGTCACCAGCATAGCTGCCAACCCCAAACCTTGCTGTCCCATTGCATGGAAAAATCCACGCCGCACCATTTTTGATGATGTCCGGATCCACAAAGAACCTTAGCTTGTTATCCTCATACGGAACTTCGGTTTCTATCCCAAAACTCAACATTTCTCTGTCTACATAGCCTTTTTCTACAGAAGCGGCCAGAACCGCATCCCATCCTGTGCAGTCAACGATGATATCCGCATTAAAATCACCCCCGCTTGTTACTACTGCAGAGTCTTTTATCCCTCTGATTGTGGCTTTTAGGAAGTCTGCATTGTTCTGAGCCGCCAATTTCTTGCAGAATTTCTTGTAGTCAATAGTGCAGAACTGAAGAGGTATGGAGATATCTGTCACTGTGTTTTTTGTATGTACTGTTAAGGCATCAAACGTCTTTAATATCGATTCCTCACAGCCAACATCTTTAACCATTTTTACAGATGTGCCGCATGCTGATGACTGGAAGCTTCCGATTTCATGTCTGTCAATCAACAGGATATTACCCTTCTTTATTTTGCTTGCCACTGCAAGTCCAGCAAAGCTTGCTCCTGCAATTATTACGTCATATTTTTTGATTTCGCCTTTCATGTTGGCCACCTATTTAACTTTCTTAGTCGTAACTTTCTGCGTCATCTGCCTCACCGATATTACCGCCGCTTACTTTTATGCATTCGCCACTGCAATAGTGATGATGCAGGTGTTTCTTTTTATTCACAACATTTTCATCTTTAAAAATAATCGTTGAGCCCTCTTTCACGACAAGGCAGTAGATTGACATGCCCCTTTTATCAAACTGCATACCACAGTTCTCACACATTGTTACTTCTTCATTGCATTTGTTGCATTTCATTAAATCATCGTATTTAATTATTTTTCCTTTCTATCGACTTTTTCGTTATTTCCAGATTACAGCTTTTATGAGTGGTGCACCAGGCGTAACACTTATCTGCAATCTCCTTATCTTCATAATGGAGTCCGCAATAGTTACACTTGTATGTTCTTCCAGCCGATATATCACCAGTTATTTAGATTGCACTAAATCCATGCCACATTCTGGGCATTTTCCTGGTTTGTTTGATTTCACTTTTGGGTGCATAGGGCATGTATATGTTGTCATTCTCTCACCGTTACTTTAGCTTCAACGCCCAGTTGTAGATCAGCGCTATAAGCGCGCCTGCAATCGCCCCGAGCACTATGTCTATCACTATCGAGAGCGGGCTGTAGTTATGGAATATGTCCATCATTCCAGTTCCGCTGATAACGTTTGAGCCTGAGTTATAGCCCGTCATATAACCCATGATGCCATAGCCAGAGGCGCTATATGGGATTACCAGCAGCCAGCAGAGGAGTCCAAGTGCACCTCCTGTTATCGTTGCTGCCTTGACGTTTATCTCTGAAAAGTTTTTTGCCATTCTATCACCAAGTTCAACGGTTTTAACAGCTCACCGAAATTACTTAAATCTTTATTCAACAGCACCCTCCCCCGCCCTTCCGTTCCGGTGCGTTTTCTTTGCTCTTTCATCTCTTTTACGTACTCTTTGACATGCCCATTAGAGCAAAAATACTTGCCGAACCGCAGCGGCGCAGTTTTCTTATCGACCTTCACGCCGCATTTCTCGCAATATTTCCCGAATAGCATGTTTTCACCCCACGTGTTTGCCGCAGCGGCAATTACCGGCGCATGGGCGATGGTTGAGATACTCCATTGGCGATTTATCGAATTGCTGCTTGCAGCCAGCGCAACAGAAGTAATATGTGTTGTCTTTATAGCCGCTCTTGAACTTCGCGCTGCTATCCAGATCCATATTGCATACAATGTCTCTCATATAATTCACCGATATCAGCTCTTATGCACCGCAGCAGCTGCTGCTGCCGCTTGAGCTCTGCGTCAGGTTGTTCGCCTTGAGGTAGTTCTCTATGCTGCTTATTCCGCCTGCGCTGGATGCATTGTAGCTCAAGATAGCCGCCGAGGGCACAGCGTTAAAGTCGACATTCTTGGACTTCAGGTATACACCTATTTCCACGTATTGCCGAGGATACTGGAATGAGTTGAATGCCTTTACCACATCGAAGGTTGCGGTTACGTTGTTGCCCTGCGACGCCATGATCTCGATCAGACCAAGCGCTGCCGCGTGTAAAGCCATAACGCAATGATAATGATTACCGCGATTATTATTATCACAATAGCAGCATAGAGGGCTACGTTAGACTGATGCATAACTGGCGGCGTGACAACTAATCACAGTAGTGGAAGTTGTATTACTTTTCAGGGTTGCTATAACATATGCCTATATGTGCAATCAGTAGGATTTCGCGAAGTTGACTATGTGTTTCGCCTCCTTGCCGCAGCGGACGCACTTCTTGCCCTTCGCCCTGCCCTGCTCCCCATTCGGCATGTTGGTGGCCTTGGCCCCTGTTTCCTCCTTTATCTTCGACTCGCAGTCGGCATCCCCGCACCACGGCGCCCTTGCAAATCCTTTTCCCACAGCCGCTTTCAGCGCGCTGTAATCCTCGACATCGAATATGTGCGTTTTTAGGAAGCTTTCGGCCTTCGCATACATGTCTTCGTGCATAGAGTTTAGCGTGTGTGTGAGCTTTTCTGCAATCCCAGAAGCGCTCACCGTTTCCTTCGTGCCCGTGTCCCTGCGCACAATAACTACCGATTTAGCCTCCAGCTCGCGCTTTCCTGCCTCCAGTCGCACCGGAACTCCCTTAATCTCCCATTCGTTGAACTTCCAGCCTGGCGAATACTCATCCCTGTCGTCAAAGTATGTGCGGAATTCCTTCCTGAGTGAATCATAAATGCCCTTTGTGTATTCGATTATCTCGTCCTTGTTGGCGTTCGTGTAGATCGGGACTACGACTACCTGTATCCTTGCAAGTCTGGGAGGTATTACAAGTCCCTTATCATCCCCATGCGTGGCTACGAGAAGGCCCAACTCCCTCGAGCTTATCGCGTAAGTGTTCTGATAGGCGTAGCTCTTTGTCCCGTCCTTTCCGATGAACTGTATGTCGAACGCCTTTGCGAAGTTCTGGCCGTCGCTGTGGTGGTCCGGGCCCTGTATCGCCAATCCATCTGGCATCAGGTGCTCTATGCTATACGTCGCAACGGCTCCGGCGAACTTCTCCGAGTCTGTCTTCTTTCCGCGTATGCCAGGCAGCGCCATGTAATCCCGCAACACCTTTTCGTATATGTCAAGTATGACCTTGCGCTCTGCGTTCGCCTCATCTTCTGTGGCGAATGCACTGTGACCTTCGTTCCACAGGAACTCCCTGCCCCTGAGAAGAAGTGTTGGATGCTTGAATTCCCAGCGGACTACTGTGTTCCATATGTTGAACCGAATTGGCAGGTCGCGCCATGAGCGCACCCATTTTGAGAAACTGTCGTATATTATGGCTTCAGAGGTAGGCCTGACTGCGAGCCTCTCGCTCAGCTCTGAGCTGCCTGTATGGGTTACCCACGCGACCTCTGGTGAGAATCCCTTTACATGCGTCTTCTCCTTTTCGAGGAACTTCTCCGGTATGAACAACGGGAAGTATACGTCCTGTATGCCTGCTTCCTTGAACATCTTGTCTGTAGCCTCCTTTATCGAATCCCAGACGAAATAAGCGTCCGGCCTATAGACAAGCATGCCTGATATCGCGCTGTAGTCTACGAACTCAGAGTTTATCAGTGCCTGCACATACCATTCCGAGAAGTCAGACCCTTTCTTAGCGGTAATTTTCCTTGGAGTCTCTTCATCACTGCTCATTTAGCGCACCTTAGTTGGCTGATAATAATGCATGAACAAGCAATATAACACTTATCTGCTAAAGAGCGACCTTACAATCAGCAAGGCATTGCTCAGTTCGCGCAGGCGTCTGACGGAGTAGTCGACCCACCTTTCGCCGAATGGTACATACACATACACATTCTCGCGGCCGGACGCAAGCTCCCTTGCATACCCGTCCTTTATGCCGTTAAGCATCGCATACGTTACGTCTTTGTGCCTTGCGGCATTGAGCGCCCTGGCGCTATCGATGAGGCTCGTATCATGGGTTGCTATGGTGAACCTGCCTGAGTTGCCAAACAGGTACTTCATGAGCTTCGCATAGTTTGCCGTTGTCTCAGCTCTGTTCGCGTATGCCATTGCCGCAGACTCCTTATACGCGCCCTTGACAAGCCTGATTATCCCCCATGCCTTTACTATACGCTTGACGTCAGAGCCACTCCTTCTCAAGTAGGATTGGACGCAGATTCCCGTGTCCTTCCTGTTCCCGCGCTCCAGATGCTCAAGGTAGAGCCTTATCGTGTCATCCACATATCCGTGGCTTTCCATGTCGAGCCACACGAATGTGTGGTATTTCCTGGCGCGCTCCAGTATCTTCGAGTAGTTCGCTGATGCGTACGCATAGCTTATCGCCAAACCTATCTGCGTGGGCTTTACAGAGACATCAGCGCGCACCTTTGCGCCGTGAATCGCATCGATGAGTTTCAAATATTTATGGACCGACAAATCAACGTCGTCCTTGTCTGCAAAGTCCTCACCGAGATAGTTCAGTATGGCGCCAATACCTTTCCTGTTAAGCATACGGGCCCTCCTGATGGCATCCTCTATCAGCGGTCCTGCTATCCACCTTCCTGCAAGCAGCCGTTCGAAGAAAGAATCAACCGACATATGCTCATCCAGTATCTATGTCAAGTGCCTTAAGCCCTTTCACAAGGCTGCCGTAGCCGGTATAATGTATCGACCTTATGCCTGCCTTCCTTGCACCAACTACATTCTCTATCATGTTGTCTACGAACACCGCATCGCGCGGATCGGTCTTCATCGCCGACACAGCAAGCTTGTATATCCCGGGATCCGGCTTGCGCATTCCCATATACGCAGAGGCAAATATCCTGTCGACGTGCAGCATGCTCCCATAAATCCTATTGAAAAGTGTGAGCCTGTGCTTGCTTATATTCGACAGCAGCACGACTTTGTACTTCCTGTGAAGCCTGTTGACCAGTCCTATGACTTTCTTGTTCGGCCTCGCCAGCAGCGCGTAGTTTCTGTTGTACCCTACCGTGTATCTTGATATGGAAAATCTCTTTGCCAATATGGATTCCATGCGTTCCGTGGTCAGTTTGCCGACCTCGAGCTTCTTTACCAGCGGCGCCAGGGCTCTCCTGTATTCCAGGTATGGCACGCCGCTGTCCTCTTTTACCTGCCTGATATAGTCATCCTCTGAGTAATCGATTACGACTCCGCCTATGTCAAACATTATGAGACTGGCCATACTAGCTGATTGCATACAAAAATATTTAGTATGTCGATTCGATGCACTAACATGGCAAGCCCGAGAAGAATAGTCATAGCGCTCGGAGGGAACGCATTGATGAGCCCCGGAGGAAAGCAGGACGTATCGGAAGAGATGAAGAAGCTCGGTTTCGCTTCTGGGCAGATAGCGCGCATAGCCGGGAAGAAAGGTGTGCAGATAGCAATCACCCATGGCAACGGCACCCAGGCCGGGGACGAGCTCATAAAGAACGCGGCAGCCAGCTCAAAGGTGCCTGGCCTGCCGCTGGGCCTAATAACCGCAGAGACGCAGGCTTCGATAGGCTCGATGATAGAGCTGGCCATGAATACCACTGCAGGCATCGAAAAAACGAGGTTCACTACCATAATAACCCACGTCCTGGTAAACGGCAGGGACAAGGCGTTCAGCCACCCGACCAAGCCAATAGGCCCGTCGTTCACCGCGAAGCAGATAAGAGCGGAGGCGATAGCAAAGAGATACCGTTATTCGAGGATTGGGAACGGTTTCAGGATAGTCGTGCCGTCGCCGCGCCCCATTGCGATACTAGAGATAGAAAGCATAAAGGAAATGCTGAAAAAAGGCGGTGTAATCTGTTGCGGTGGTGGTGGGATACCGATAACCGCATCGAGGGGCAAGTACAGTATCGAAAACGCCGTGCTCGACAAGGACTATACCTCTTCCCTGCTGGCAAGGCTAATAGGTGCAGACATGCTGGTTATACTCACAGACGTCGATTATGCGTACCGCGATTTCCCGAAGAACAAGGTCCCGATAAGAAGGATAAGCGCAGAAGAGATAATGGAAAGCATAAACTCTTTCGCAGAAGGCTCGATGAGGCCGAAGTTGGAGGCGTGCGCCACGTTCGCGGCCAGCGGCACCGGGATTGGCGTCATAGGTTCGTTGAAAAACATGGACCGCATCATGAGGCTGGAGAGCGGTACGATCATAACCAAATGAATAGTGACGCAAATGGCAAAGGTTGTAAGCATAAAGCACAGGAACATAAGGATAAACGGCAGCTACATAAAGTTCGACCAGGTGATCGAGCCGGACATAGTGACCATAATACCGGTTCTGGACGACGGCACAATAATAATGGAGAGGCAGTTCAGACCCGCTATCGGCAGGTACATATACGAGATGCCTGCGGGCCATGTCAACAAGGGCGAATCCCCAAGGCATGCAGCTGGAAGGGAGCTGGAGGAAGAAACCGGATACAGGGCAAGGGTCCTAAAGCCGCTTATGAAAACATATCACGCCCCTGGGAGCAGCAGCACACAGAACAACTACTTCCTTGCGCGCGGATTGTACAAAGGGCGCAAGCATCCAGACAAGCACGAGGTAATAGAGGTGAAGAGGATGAAGGGTGCAGACGTGAGGAAATGGCTCAAGAGGAGGGGTGCGAAGGACACGAAGACGGTCATAGCGCTGCTTCTGCTATGGAATCGTGGCATATAAATGAAAGATTTATGAGCATTTGGTGAGATACGTTCTTATGAATAGCACGCTTACATTCATAAAGGAGTTGCTGAATCCAAAAAGGAAGGCGACAGAAGATCCCCGTATTCTAATACCACAAAAGCTGATAAAGAACAAGGTGGTTGCAGACCTCGGCTGCGGCGCAGGATA
>DAHXNT010000007.1:0-541 GCA_027365215.1 Microcaldota archaeon | reverse complement strand
ACAAACGTGCCGATAAGGTCCGGCGTAGTGGATGTGGTGCTGCTGGCCAACGTTTTCCACGACATAAGGCTGGAGAGCGCAGTTGACGAGGTAAGAAGGATAATGAGCGACAAGGGCATACTGATAATAATAGACTGGAAAAAGGAGGTAATGGAGATAGGTCCGCCATACGAGCTCAGGATGGACCAGAACGATTACAGGGAATACTTCAGGGGCTTCAAGACAACAAAGGAGTTCCAGGCAGGTGCATACCACTACGGTATGATAATGAAGAAAGAGTAATTACTACTGTCGTGATATCGTGGCAGGGAAGAAGGATGGTGGCAGCGCAGGCAAGTTCAGAAAGAACACGGAGGACTTCGTGTGCGAGATATGCGGAGCCATAGTCAAGGGCACCGGATACACTGACCACTGCCCGAATTGTTTGTGGAGCAGGCATGTCGACGTCAATCCAGGGGACAGGGCATCAAAGTGCATGGGTATGATGAAGCCGACAAGGGCCGAATATATCAGGGGCAAAATCCAGATAGTCTATAAATGC
>DAHXNT010000079.1 GCA_027365215.1 Microcaldota archaeon | reverse complement strand
GCACCTTCCACCCTAGATAGGTCGATTGTATCGCCTTTACGCCTATGCGATTGAGGCGACCGTCCAGGCCGAAGCCCTCGCTGGCGTCGCGCTTTTCCCAGCCGCCCAGCCTCGCGAGCACATCCCTGTCGAAGAAGCTTGCCTGGAACGCATTCTCCGCATTCTCCTGGTCGTGTTTGCTCCTTGCGTCAGCAGAGCCGCGAAGGAGGCCCAGCCGTCCTGCGAAACCGGTCCTGCTCTGGGCTTCGCGCATCCTGTCGGGCTCGTACCCCTTGCCTGATGGCACGCGCACTACTTCGTAGCCTTTCTCAGTTATCAGATACGCTGCCTCGAGCAGCGCTATTCGACCCAGCAGGTCCCTCGCGCCCACAATACCCACTATGCTGCCCGTAGAAAGCCCGAGCCCTGTGTTGAGCGCGGCAGAGATGCCAGGCGCGCCGCCCTGCATGGCCGCAGGCGTAGGCACTACGTTGGCATATTTCCTAGACAGCTCCGACGCCACTACCTGGGCGTTGTAGTCCATAACGTCCATTAGCACGAGTACCTCGAAAGACCTTGTAGGATAGTAGGAGCGCGCGAGTGATGTGACCGAC
>DAHXNT010000078.1 GCA_027365215.1 Microcaldota archaeon | reverse complement strand
ATAAGAGGAGAAGTCAAGGCATACCCGTTCACGCTCAGGGCATGGTACACTTCGCATAATGAGAGGAGCTCAAGCCTGAGGTTCGGAACCGGCAGGTTCTGATTCTTTTGCGCTGCACTCACGGTACCGCAAATTAATATATATTTCAAGCGCTTAATCGCTTTGAGGTCTAGGGTGTAATAATGGTAACAACGCATAAGATGAGTGACAACGGCGCATATGCGAAAAGAATTCTGAGGGAAAACGAGTCCAACGCCGACGATGCTTATCTGGACATCGTTAAGAGGATCCTCGACGAAGGCGAGTGGAAAAGCAATAGGACTGGAGTGAAAACGCTCGCCATCGCAGGTGCGACATTCGAGCATGACATGGCGGCAGGCTTCCCGCTTTTGACGACGAAGAAGATGGGCCTGCAGAGCATCGCGGCCGAGCTTGAGTTCTTCATAAGAGGCATAACCGACAAGAAATGGCTGCAGGACCGAAAGTGCACGATATGGGACGAGTGGGCCAACCCCAAGAAGGCGCCGTACGGCCACGACGATGAGTCGAAGAAAAAGATGAGGGAGGAGCGCGACCTCGGTCCTGTATACGGGTGGCAGTGG
>DAHXNT010000077.1 GCA_027365215.1 Microcaldota archaeon | reverse complement strand
TCGTCCTCCATGTCTATCATGCCGACGGGCCTTACCTCAATGTACGAGCCCAGCGATATGCGCGTGTTGCTCAGCACAAGGATGTCGAGCGGATCCCCGTCTTCCTCCTTCGTGCCGGGTATGAAGCCGTAGCTGAACGGATACACCATCGAAGTGAACAGTATGCGGTCTACCTTCATTATGTCGTTCTCCTTGTCGTATTCGTACTTCACGCCCTCGCCTGTCGGAATCTCTATGAACGCGTTCACGACTTCAGGCGCGCGTTTGCCTATTCCCAGTTTCATCAGAACCACATCTCATTATTAATATATGGCACTGTTTTATATTCCTTTCATATAAAGTAATCAAGTAATCCACAAAAGCCGCGCGGCCGCGCGCCCCCTTCGTCTAGCTCGGTCAAGGACATGGGGCTTTCAACCCCAGAACTCGGGTTCAAATCCCGAAGGGAGCAAAAAAATCGACGACAGTCATAGGTTCAAATTCAGTAGAATAAGCAAAAACGGAGGGAAAGAAGAACATCTGAAATCGCTTCAATGATTTCCTTTCTTTGAAATTTGTTGATTTATAAATATTTTTCAATATCTTCCCACTTAAGACCAATCTGTTTAAGTATCCTATTCATTATCTGCTGCCTTAGTTCCTTCTGTCCTATTTGTATCACTG
>DAHXNT010000076.1 GCA_027365215.1 Microcaldota archaeon | reverse complement strand
AGAAACAGACGTACTTCAGAGGCCTACAATAACAATGCAGGGGCTGAACTACAAATACAACGCGATAATAATAGCAGACGTTTTAGATTATAAAGAATTTATGAATACAAGGGACGACCATCATAGGTACATAATAAATGAGCCAGAGAATATGGTGAGCAGGTTCTCCTACGTATGCGACATTGAGACACCTGATGGAATAATGTACATATTCCCTGTCTTTAAAGAGGGAGATGCCGAGAGAATACAAGGAGAACTATCGCACAAGATAAACGGTGTAAAGTTTCACTCTGTCATTGTAGAAAGAGTTATTCTCGGGTCCTTGGCGTACAGAAAGTTTGACAACCTCTACAGCGAACAGTACCTCTCACTCGTAAGAAGGAAATCAATCAAGCCAATGGAGAGAACAGAATACACATGAGAAATAGATATATCTGAAAGCGAAGGTAAAGAAATCAAAAACAAAGCGTCAAATTATCGGCCGCCCTTCGTTTCCCCTTCCGGTCCCGGATCCATTGCTATACACCCAGACGGTATTGTTTGATAATCTTTTTAAAGGTTTTCTGCTCGCGCATATAGGAGCATACTCACCAATACAAAACACTGAAAGAAGAATACAAAATCAACAACTTTTAACCTCCGCCCGCTCCTGGCCCTCTTGGATCCATTGCTATAC
>DAHXNT010000075.1 GCA_027365215.1 Microcaldota archaeon | reverse complement strand
AAAATGACATTGCTGCTGATTACATATTGCTTTGCGTTCCTCCGGAAGTTCTAGACAGAAAGCTTCTTGCTCTGGTTGCAAATTGCAAATGCGATACGCTTATGGACATATCCTCTTCTAAAACCGAATTTTGGGAAAAGTCCGGGGAACTTGCCTCTGAAGCGAAGATGAGGCTGATATCTACGCATCCGCTCTTTGGGATGGAGGATGCTTATGCAGGCTCTAAAATAGCAATAATAACTGACAACTGCACATCCGAAGAAGCGGAGGAAGCTTCGAGATTCTGGTCTTCCACGGGTTTGGTCCCTGTGAAAATGAGCATGGAGGAGCACGAAAAAGCCATGGCGGTATCGCAGGTGCTCAGGCACGCTTTTGCCCTTGGGTTCTACGACAGCGTGGTTGAGCTTTCCGGAAAATTGCACGTGGATCATAAGAAAGCAGCTACCGCAAAGTTTACCCAGATGCTGGAAAACGCTGAAGCTATAAAATCAGAGGAGTGGGTAGCGGTGGAAATAGCAAAAAGCAACCCTTATTCAGAAATGGCTTACGATATAGCAGAAAAAGGCTTAAGGAAGCATGCAAGCGCAACGTTTTTAAACCTTAAAGATTAAAATACAATGCCAAACGGTAATAGGAGCAGGGAAACGCCCGATCCCATTCCGAACTCGGAAGCTAAGCCTGCTCACGATATGTGTGTACTGTCTGCGGATGGGAAAGCATGTTGCT
>DAHXNT010000074.1:488-736 GCA_027365215.1 Microcaldota archaeon | reverse complement strand
GTGTTAAGCGGAAATCCGGATAACCCATTTTTGTTAATTTGTTTATAGTTATACTTGTCCTGTCTATCGCCTGTTGAACAGCGTTTTCAAAATTTTTTCCAACATCGTTGATCCTGTTACCTTGAAATCTCGCTCCGGAGCTTTTCGCATATTTTGTGAATCCCAATAACGCCGCATTCAATTCACCGACCAGTTTCGAATCATACTTATCACTGGTATCAATGGGAAGAACATCATAACCAGAACTT
>DAHXNT010000074.1:0-478 GCA_027365215.1 Microcaldota archaeon | reverse complement strand
AAACTCAGTTTTCAATGATACAGTCAGTGTGCTAAGGTCTTTCAATTCCCATGATACGATTTTCCAATATTTTGAGGTTTCTTCGATCATATACACCTTAAGCAGAAGATGTCTTGCATCACAATCTATCTTTGTAGCAGAAGAATAGAAGAATGATCTCAATGAGGATCGGCTATTCTGTTCTAAGCCAGATACCTTAATTTCCAGGAATGTTACTCTGTCACTATCTTGTGTTAAGCGGAAATCCGGATAACCCATTTTTGTTAATTTGTTTATAGTTATACTTGTCCTGTCTATCGCCTGTTGAACAGCGTTTTCAAAATTTTTTCCAACATCGTTGATCCTGTTACCTTGAAATCTCGCTCCGGAGCTTTTCGCATATTTTGTGAATCCCAATAACGCCGCATTCAATTCACCGACCAGTTTCGAATCATACTTATCACTGGTATCAATGGGAAGAACATCATAACCAGAACTT
>DAHXNT010000073.1 GCA_027365215.1 Microcaldota archaeon | reverse complement strand
ATCCCATCGCAGCCCCTCGGGGCTATGATCCTCGTGCCGTCATTGACTATCCTGTCTATATCCTTCCTGCTATAGTGGCCGAAGTGCGGATGCGTTATGAGTATCAGGTCGGCGCTTTCGGATATGCTGTCAGAAAGCATGAAGGGATCTATGAATATCGTGCGCCCCCTGGCCCTCGCATAGAAGCTCGCATGTCCTATCCAAAAAAGCACGTCCTTGAGTTCCATTTCACCACCGCAGATTCTTGCCAGAGAAAATATTTACGTTTTTGTGGGCCAGGCATTTATCGGCGTTTATCCCGCTTATTTATCTCATTTATTATAGTTATTTAATAGTTAACAAAGATAATAGATGTTGGTTGCAATGCGAGGCGCATATCCGATAGCGATATACCTTGCCATGGTACTGGCCATAATAGTGATCAGCACACTGGCGACCGCGGCTACGCCCTCAGCGATGAGGCCCACTGCGCCTACGTCCTTCACCACTACATTTTTGACTACCTCGGTGTCAACCACCATCTCGACGACCACTACTTCAGTGACCACCACAACGATATACCCTTCATGCCCCAAAGCGACCCAAAGCATCGGCGACTGCAACCTATATAATAATTTCAACAACGTAACCACGAATTACCCCTCAGGTAGCGCAGGCGGCGGCAACTTCGTCGTCACCTCCACTCCCGCGACCAGCAACACGCCTACGATAGAGAGCGTGATTAACTTCAACAACGCCAATGCGCAGAACCTGATAACCTGCCCCGTGGCCCCAAATCCGGCGAATACGCTCGAATACTTTTCAACTGACATGGCCGACGGCATATATGGCAACCGCTGCCTTGCGAGCGGCTCGCCGCTGGTCACCAACGAGTACCTTGACATACACACGACATGGAACCTGAGCTCGCTCGCCAGCGCCAGCGCCGGGCCCGCGTTCAACAACCTGGTGCGCGGCGACGCATACGCTCTGACATATGACGGCGCGGCGTCCTTCGACGGCCAG
>DAHXNT010000072.1 GCA_027365215.1 Microcaldota archaeon | reverse complement strand
CACTGCTTCAGCCCTTGCCTTGTATCCATCATGTCCGTTGACTTTACCGCTTTCCTCTTTACGTTTATGTCATCAAGGAATCCGACCGTTGATATAAGTATTATAGAAAGCATCACTGAGAAAAGTACTGCAAGGCTTGCAACCGGCTGGTAGAAGGGGCTTGTAGGCGATGGAAAATTAGACCCGAATATGTAAGTGAACAGGCCAACGCTGAATCCCAATGCAACAGCGATGCCGCCGCTTCCCGCAAGTGTTGGATTTCCCTTTTTATTGTGGTCAGTTGCAGTAACCCCTGATTCCTTCATATATGACATAAGGAACAAGGTCATTACCACTGTTATTATGAACGCGGCTATCGAAGGTATTATTATCGTCAGGTAAGTATGGAACATTTATGCACCTAATTAAATCAATTAATTTACAATAAATTGTGAAATAACTAATAAATAGTATTCCAATATTAATATAATCCGTAAAATCTTCATGTTTTGCCCTTGTAGTATAACTTGGATAGAACGCGGGCTTGCGGAGCCTGTGATCCGGGTTCAAATCCCGGCAAGGGCGTTTAACCCATAGTAAAGAAACCTTTATAAAAGGGTTTACAAATTAGAACCAAAATATGTTGCCCTAAAAAAGGATCTGCTGCTTTACGAATTTATATAGGACTTTAGAGGAGGCTACAACAAACGCTATCCTTAAGCTATGCCAGGTCAAAAGTTATAAATACCTTTTAGTTATATTATATTATAACTAAGTGGTGTTTATGGATTTGCCAATCCTGAATATATTGAAAAGGAGAAGCGAGTTAGAAACGGCACGACTCGAAGACGAGGTAATGAGCTTATTGACAGGCATTACCGACAAAATGGCCTTACATGGGGGTACTGCAGTATGGAGATGCTACAATGGCAAGAGGTTCTCTACAGACATTGATGTATATATATGGGCAGAAGATTTTAAGGACAAATTCATCCATGCTGCCTCAGGAATAGGCATAGATGTAACTAAATTCAGAGAAAAAGGGGTCACATTCATAAATGTAAGAAAGGATAATTCAGAAATAAAAATAGAACCAAGAAATGTAGAAAAA
>DAHXNT010000071.1 GCA_027365215.1 Microcaldota archaeon | reverse complement strand
GAAGGATACATAGAGGCTTATACAGATGTAAACTGTACAATGCCGTATTCAATGCGGATGCAAACGGCGCATTGAACATAATGAAGAAGTATCTCCGAATCCCATTGTCGGAAGGCAGCGGGATAGGAGTAGTGGCTGCCTTGGCACAGCCTGCGGTACTTCTATGGAACGAGCATGAATGGCGCAATGAGCGCACTTCCGCGCAGAGCGCAACTAATGTGATGAAACCATGAAGGAAACGAACCTTAAAATCCGAAATGTAGTAGGAATCTCCCATCTTCAGATAGGAGAGGATGTCAATATATTGATTTGGATTCGCAGGCGCTCTAGCCATTTATGTTATTAGGAGCGGTCAATTTAAATTAGTGCTGAGGGCGTGCAAGGTTCGCTGTTGATTCGATGGGCGTTTCTGTAATAATTCCTGCGTACAACGAAGGAAAGAGGATAGCGGATACCCTGGAGGATTACGGAAAGTTGACAGACAGGATGAAGGACCTGCGGGTAATCGTGGTATCGGAGAGCAGCGACGACACGGATAGGATCGTAGTCGGCTATTCCAAAAGGCATCCAAGGATATCTCTATTGCACAGTAGCGGCAGGAAGGGCAAGGGTGCCGCGGTCATGATCGGTTTCGAGAAGGCATTGCGGCATGCCAAAGAGAACGATGTCGTCGGTTTTGTCGACGCGGACGATTCGGTGACTTCGGAACAGTTCCTCAGGCTTCTCGATTCGATAGACGGATACGACTGCATAATAGGGTCTAGGTACGTTGAGGGCAGCGTGATGGTCGGCAGGCTCGGCTCGCGCAGGCACATAGCCAGCAGGATGTATAACCTTCTTGTAAAGACCCTGTTTGGCATGCGTTATGAAGACACGCAGTGCGGTGCCAAGGTCTTTCGCGCGGCGGCGCTGCGCGGAATAAGGCGGCACGTAAGCGTCAGCGGACTGGGCTTCGACGTCAATATGCTCTACGAGCTCGAGCTCGATGGGAAAAGGATAAAAGAGTACCCGATAAAATACATCGTGAAGAACAATGGCACAAGCGTCACGGCGTCGCAGGTGGTCGGGATGTTCTTCAGCGCTTTAAAGTACAGGATTGCAAAAGGCGGCGCGCAAAGAAAGAGAAAGAAAGAAGAAAGAAGAAAGATAAATGACGATCTCTTCCGTCACACTCAGAGCTAATGAACAGCTGAGCAATTTGAGATCCGTGTCCACGAGGTCGTCTTGAGGAGTACCCGATCCGCGAGTGCGCACGCCAGCCACAGCGGGACCAGCTGACACGAGT
>DAHXNT010000006.1 GCA_027365215.1 Microcaldota archaeon | reverse complement strand
GCACTACCTTTCACGCCCTGTTATCTTGGTAAATCTTCATATATTAAGATATACATGTTTTATATTAATCGTGTGTGCGATGCATACGTATTTAAATAATTTCTATTACGATAGAAAATTGATAAAACAGTGGATAAAATGGCAGCAAAGAAAAAAGCAAAGAAGACTAAGAAGGCAAAGGCCAAAAAGTCTTCCAAGAAGAGAAAGAGATAATTTGGGTGGTATTTTTTCCACCCAGTTTTTGAATTATTTTCTTTTCCTCTTCTTGCCTTCCTTTTTATAGCCGATTTTCCCAATTACGCCCCGAACTTCGCAAACCTTTTCCTGAATCCCCTGTCGTTCTTAAACGTGTTGAACATCTTCTTCATCTTGTTGAACTGCGATATCAGCATGTGAACGTCGTGCTCGCTTGTCCCGCTGCCTACCGCTATTCTCTTTATCCTGTCAGGGTTGTGGAGCAGCCTCTCATCCTTCCTCTCGCTCTGCGTCATCGACGATATGATTACCTTGAACTTGTTGAGGCGGTCCTCACCCTGGTCAAGCATCTCCTTAGGCACGTCCGACGCGCCCATCATTCCAAAGACGTTCTTCAGCGGGCCCATATGGCCCATCGCCTTAAGCTGCGTGTAGAACGTCTCGAAGTTCAACTCCTCAGTCTGCATGTCTTCCGGCTTTATCTTCGCTTCGGCCACCGCCTTGCTGACCTTTTCGAGTAGCGACGACATATCAGGTATGCCGAGCAGGGATCCTATGAATTTCTCCGAATCGAACGGCTCTATGTTGCCTATCTTCTCTCCGGTGCCTATGAACATCACATGGGCCTTCGCTGCGTTGGCAGCGCTTATTGCACCGCCGCCCTTCCCTGAGCCGTCCATCCTTGTGACAACCACGCCGCTTATCTTTACTGCGGAATCGAACTCCCTGGCCTGCCTGCCTGCCGTCTGCCCGGTATCCGCTCCCACTACGAGGATCTTCTCGTCGGCGGCGAACTCCCTGGCCACCGCCTTCAGCTCCGCAATCAGGTTGTCGTCAAGGGCGTTCCTGCCGCTCGTGTCGCATATGACTACGTTCTTGCCCTTCAGCGGCTGGCGCGACGCCTTGAGCACCTTGACCGGATCCTTTTCGCCCTTTATTCCGAAGAAAGTGACGTTAGCCTGGGCTGCGAGGGTCTCGAGCTGCTCGTATGCCGCAGGCCTCGTGACATCGCAGCATATTACGGCGGCGCTCATGCCCCTGTCCTGGTAGTACTTGGCTATCTTTACAGCGGTTGTCGTCTTCCCGGAGCCGTACAGCCCCATAAGGAGCACGCGCTTGCTCTTCATCTCCGGCGTATAGGTGGAGCCCATCAGGCCCACCAGCTTCTTGTAGACTATGTCGGTAATGTAGTCCTTCGAAGTGATGCCGCTGGGCGGCCTGCTCTTCAGTGATTCGGCCTCTATCTCCTTTGATATCTGGAATACCAGGCTTACCTCTACGTCCGCGCTCAGAAGGCTCTTCTGGAGCTCCTTCGTGAACTCCTTCACAGTCTTGGCGTCTATTATCGTGGCCCTTGACAGCTTTGCTATTGCCTGCCTGAGGCCTTCGCCCAAATCCATCTGCAATCACTTCTTATGCTTCGCTACAAAATCAGCACTTTGCTATATGTGTAGTTGCAACGCCAAAATATAAAATCCTTGCATGAGCTAACCATCTATCGGTGCTGGATTGAAGCTGGTTATGACACAGTCGAACCTGACGCTCAGGGGAGGCGCTGAAAGGGTGCTGCTCAGGATCGCCAAGCGCTACGACGCGACCATTTACACGGTAGAGTATGACAAGCGCAGCACTTTTGAGGAATTCGGCGACCTTGACGTCAGGGTGGTTGGAAAGCGCGGCGGCTTGCTGCCGTACGGCAGGGTCTCGCAGGGCATAAGCTACGGGCTTGGATTCTACAACCTGAAGATCAAGGATGACTATGACGTGATAAACGCTCACGTGGCACCGAGCCATTGGGTCGGGAAGAATAATGAAAGGGTCTTATGGTATTGCCATACGCCTATGAGGGAGATATACGACCTTTACAGGTATAGGCTTTCGCTCAGGGGATTCTGGCAGAAGCCAGTATACGTTGCTGGAGCCACGGTCATGAGGGCGATTGACCAGTCGGTTGTCAGAAACATAAAACACATAATAGCGAACAGCACGAATACCCAGGCCAGGATAGAGAAGTATTACAATAGGAAGGACTCGATAGTGCTCAATGGCGGGGTGGACCGCAGCAAGTACTCCAACAGGGGCGACGACAGATATTTCCTTTATCCGTCGAGATTCTCGCCAAACAAGAGGCAGGAGTACGCGCTGCGCGCATTCGAAAAGTTCAGCGAGGGCAACCCTGGATACAGGCTCATATTGTGCGGATCCGTGTCCAGGGATCCGATGTACCGCAGGTATTACCACGATATAGAGAAGCAGGCCAAGGGCATACGCGGTGTCGAGCTTAGGACCGACGTGGATGACAAGGAGCTTTACCGGCTATATTCCGGCGCTACGGCAGTCCTATTCACGGCAATGGACGAGGACTACGGGCTGGTGCCCATCGAATCAATGGCTTCTGGCAAGCCGGTCATAGCGGTAAACGAAGGCGGGGTCAAGGAAACCGTGATAGATGGCGAGACAGGCTTCCTTGTGGAAAGCCCCAACGCAATGGCCGAGAAGATGGAATACGTGGCTAGACATGCCGGCGAGGCGGAAAGAATAGGCAGGAACGGCATCGATAGGGTAAAGAGGCATTATTCGTGGGAGTCGTTCTTCCGCACGTTCGACGCGGAGCTGAAGAAGACCGCGAAGGACAAGGATTAGCTCTGCTCCTCTCTACTCTACTTATCGACTGCGATTACGTACTTGGCTATCGTCTTGGCGGCGTAGTCTAGAACCTTCTTGATATTGTCCTCGGAATTCGTGCCGGTGCAGATCATCTTGCCGTTCTTGAAAAGTATTATCACGGCCTTCGGGCTGTCTATTCGGAATATTGCACCAGGAAACTGCTCCGGTTCGTAGTCCACAGACTTGACGCCTTTCGAAAGGGCGTAAAGGTCCACCGTAGCATGCAGCTCGGCGTTCGCGACGATGTTCTGTATCTCTATAACGGGATGTATGTCAAGAGAGCCGTTCTGCGCCTTATGGGCGACCTTGGCAGCTGTTGCCTTGCTTTTTTTAGCCGTGCAATCCTCCTCTGTAACCTAATAAGTACAATATAAATATAAGTCTTGCCTTTATATAGCTACGGGTGTTCCCCCACATGAATGTAGTCGTAGTGGGCGCAGGCATTGTAGGGCTCAGCGCAGCGAGATTCATAGCCGAAAAGGGCATCGAGGTAGACGTTTACGACTCGAAGAGGTTCGTGGACGAGGGCGCCGCCAAGGCATCAGGCATACTTTCTGCGAACGGGCTTGGCAGCCTCAAGCTGGATTACTCGGCTTCCATCGTCAATTCGCTCAAGGGAGCCAGGCTTCATGCCGCAGGCAGCACCATTTCTGTAAAGTCTAGTAAGGTGGAGGCGCATGTTGTCGACAGGGGCCTCCTTGCCAAGGCAGCTGAGAGAAGCGCTAGGGAGGCTGGTGCCAGCATACACCTTAGGGAGAGGCTGGATAGGCCGCGCATACTCCAAATGGCCTCTGAGCGCAATGCCGTGCTCGTGGGCGCCGATGGCGCCGTGTCGAACGTTGCCAGCGCGTTCGGATTCCCAGGCATCGACGACTATGTGCTGACGTACAAGGCTGAGGCGGATGTCACAGGGCCGATAGACAGGGGCTCCGTTGATATCTTTTTCTCCAACAGGATAGCGAAGGGGCTGTTCGGATGGGCCGTGCCTTACTCTGGCAGCAGGGTGGAAATAGGCATAGGAGTAAGCAGCGCGCAGAAGATTACCGGAAAGAGGGCCTTCGAAATGCTCGTTTCGTCTGGCGTGCTTGGCAACATGCACATCAAAAAGGTGCACGATGGCTATGCCAGCATGATACCGCTGAAGCGCAGGGCAATTACAGTAAAGGGAAACGTGGCGCTTGTCGGCGACGCTGCAGGGCAGGTTAAGGCGACTACCGGCGGCGGAATAGTGTTCGGGGTGGGCTGCGCGAAGATACTTGCCGATGCGGTGGCGGAAGCCGCGCACAATGGCGGGAGCCTCAGCAGCTACGAAAGGGCATGGAGGAAGGCCTATGGAGCGGACCTCAGGATGCACAGGATGATTCATGGATATTACACCAGGGCTGGCGACAGGTACCTCGGCGCCACGTTCTCATTGATGAGAGGGCTTGGTTTCGAGAGGTTTTTCAGTAGGCATGGGGATATGGACAGCCCTATGCGCATGGTCAAGAGCCTGCTGACGTTCGGCCTTGTCGGCTGAGAAATGCTTATGCGTCAGCTTCCGAGCATCACTGAATTGGCTGCCAGGGCCGAGGCATGCATAAGCGGTCCGGGAAATATCCCAATTGCGATAGTCGCTACAAGCAGTATTATCACAACTGCCGCTACTGCGCCAGCCATCCTGATCCTGCGCGTGGGCCTTCTGTCGGAGTACATGGAAAGCATTACGCGGCCGTAGTAATAGACCGAGATCACGCTGTTTATTATTCCAAGGAACGCCAGGTAGAGGAGGTTCGCGCTCACCGCGCTGGAGAACAGCAGGAACTTCCCTATGAACCCTATCAATGGAGGCACGCCTATCATCGAAAGCATGAATATAGTCAGGGCGAAGGCCGCGATAGGGTTCTTTGACCAGAGGCCCGAATACTCGTTGACCGTCCTGAGGTTCTTGCCGGCCAGCCAGACTATCACCGAGAACGCGCCTATTATCATTATAGAGTGCGCCACGATGTAGAATATGCTCGCCGTGAGCCCGAATTCCGTAGACGCGGCTATTCCCACGAGTATGTACCCGGTCTGGGAAATCGACGAATACGCCATCATCCTCTTGACGTTCTGCTGCACCAGGGCCACGAGGTTGCCGAAGAACATGGTGGCTATGGCAAGCAGCGCGAATATCGGCTGGAAGTTATAGCCGGAGTACAGGAACATCGCAAAGAACACCTCTATCATTGCGACGAACGCCACCTTCTTGTTTATACCCGCGAGCATGGCTGTTATGTGCCCCGGAGCGCCCTCATATACGTCAGGCACCCACATGTTGAACGGGAACACTGCGGCTTCTGTCGAAAAGGCAACCGCGAAAAGCACCATCGAAAGCAGAATCACGGAGCTGCCGCCGACCAGGGAGCTGGTCGACAGTCCGGTTATCGAGAGCGACGGGTCGTATGGCATTATCAGCGCGATGGCGAACGCAAGGACCGCTATGGCCAATGCGCTCAGGACAAACAGCTTTATCGCGGCTTCCGTATGGGTGCGGCCGTGAGTCAGTATCATGAATATCGTGGGCACGCCCATCAGCTCTAGGCCGATGAATATCGTTATCAGCGAATTAGACATTGCGACTAGGAGCATCCCTGCTATCGAGAAGCCGAAGAACGCGGAGAACGTGATGAAGTCAGATGAGTACTCGTACGCAAGCACGTCGACCGCAAGGAGCATGGAGGCGAAAAGGGCGACCACAAGCTCGGAGAATGGGTAGAACCTGAACACCTGAAGAAGCGTTAAGCTGGCGTGCAGGGCGAAGAGCGTGAGCGAGACGGCCGCAATTGCCGCCAGTATAAGCGCGCTGGCGGAGAACCACGCTTTCTTCCTTTTCACGAATAGGGATGCTATCGCTCCGGCTGGAAACAGCGCCATTAGCGCAATCATCACATAGCCGGCTATCGCGTAATCCATTCTTGCACCCTCATATCTTGACGAATCCCAGCAGCGTGAACGGCAATATGCCGAACAGCAGTATGGAGCCTATCAGCAGCGCGTATCCGAACGCCTGGGAAGCGCTGGCATGCGTTATCACTTCCGACTCCTTCCTTGTGGAGAGAATTGACTTCTCTATTATGAAATACATGTATGCTCCGAGCATCACTATAGAAAGCAGGGGCACTATGCCGGAGAATCCGAATGCTGCGTATGCGCCGATGAATATGAGCAGGTCGGCGATGAATCCGGTAGTGAGGGGAAGGCCCGTAGCAGAGAACGCCGCGAAGACGAACGAGTACGCGGTGGACTTGGCCCTTGAGACGGCTCCGGCCAGGGTCCTTATGTCCCTGGTCCCGAACACGTGCGTCAGCGAGCCCGCAGCCAGGAACATCAGCGCTATTGTCAGGCCGTGCGCCAGCATCGCGTACACTGCTCCATACGTTCCTATCACGTTCAGCGTGCTCAGGCCGATAAGTATTATGCCCATCTCCAGTATTGAAGAGTAGGATATCATGCGTTTTATGTCCTTGTGGTTGAACATCAGGAACGCGGCGTAGAATGCCGATATGGCGCCCAGGGCCGCGGTGTATTTCGCGGCTTCCGCACCTATAGGCAGCATGGCGAATAGGATGAATACCCCGAATGCGCCGAACTTGGAAAGGACGGCCGAGAGCACCATGGATCCCTGCGTGGATGCCTCTGTGTACGCGTCTGGAAGCCAGAAGTGCAGCGGGAATATCCCCATATTTATCAGGAAGGCCGTGATTAGGAATGCGAACACGAGCAGCTGCGACGTCGTGCCGATGAGCGCAGCGTTCGCGGTTATGTACGCTATGTTGAACGAGTGCACCGGCGTGCCGAAATACAGCGTTATTATCCCGAGAAGGAGTAACACGCTTGCGAACATCTCGTATATCAGGAACTTCATGGCCGCGGGCCTTCTTAGCGGAGAGCCCATAGAGTACAGGAAGAAGAACGAGGTTATGACACCTATGTCCCAGAATATGAAGTACAAGAACAGGTTGCCGGATAGGAACAGGCCCGTCGCGGCGACCTGCAGCAGTATTATTAGGGATGCCGCGAGCTTCTGCGACTCCTTCTCGTGGTTCCCTGCGACGGATGCCGCTAGCAGGACTATGTACGACATTATGAGAAGCATGAACGACGCAGGGTTGAGCCTCAGCGAGAACGATATTGGTATAGTAGTGATGTAGCTGAACGACTCCGATATGCTCAGCGTGCCGCCTGAGGATAGTGCCGCGTATGCGAGGATCGCTATCGAGACCGCATTGGACAGCGCTGCGATCGCTGGGCCGCGCCTGCTGCCAGACAACATCGCCGCGGCTAGGAAAGCAAGCGGAAACAGAGTCATCAACAGCAGTATTCCTTGCATTTCACATCACGAAAAGCATTACCAGTATTATCATTCCAAGGGCGAACGCCAGCACGTATATGCTGGTCTGCCCGTTGACCATCTTCCTCGCGGCCGCGCCTAGATCGATGACCGAATGCGCGATGGCGGCGAACACCGCGTATATGGCGGCGTCTGTCTTGTAGACCGCTACGCCCACTGCGGAGAATGCCATGGCGAATGCCGCATAAGCCCTGTTGGTAACCGGCGCGTTGTACACAATGTGGCTTAGCAGCCTGTGCGTATAGAGCGTGGGCGCCCTCCTCCTGGAGTAGAGCAGATATGCGGCGTATGCGCCGATGAGTATCAGGATCGTCTCTACAACTGCGTCTGCGATGTTTATTGCCGGAGCAGCGCCCGTGAATGAGCCGAAGGCGGATCCCGGCGCGTACGGAGCACGGGTGAGCAACATCGGCAGGTAGTAATACGCGCCAGCGGACAGCGCGGTCAGGATCGCGAGTATTATCGAGGGTATCACCATGCTCTTGGGCATCACCCTGTATGCACCGCGTATGCGTGATGCATCAGTCTGCGGCGGCTCGCGCATGGGTATGAAATACCAGCGGAATATGTAGAAACCGGTGGCCAGTTCTATTGCGAGCAGGAGCACATACGCGATTATGTTTGTGGATGCGGCGGCAGAGCCTATCGCGGCCTTTCCGAAGAAGCCGCCAAGCGGGAATATTCCTGCTATAGACACTACGCCGAACAGCGTAGCATACAGCATTGTCTTCTTCGCCTTGGAGCCGTACAGCTTGAATATGTTCTCGTTCTCCTCGTTGGCCCTCATTATGACCCCTGCGTCCATGAAGAGAAGCGCCTTGTAGAACGCCTGCACTATGAAGAGCAGTATCGCTGCAGCGAACGCGCCGAGGCCCAGTGCCACGAACATAAGTCCGAGATCCTCTATAGTCGAATAAGCTAGGATTCTCTTTACGTGGCGCTCCGCCATCGCGTTTACGGCTCCGAACGCTGCGCTCACGATGCCCACAATGAGTATAATTGGCAGCAGGTGCGCGTCAAGGTACAGCGTGAAGAGCGACGCTATCAGGAACACACCCGCCTTCACCATAGTGGAGGAATGCAGGAAGGCCGAGACTGGCGTGGGGCCGGCCATGGCGTCGGGAAGCCATTCGTGGAACGGGAACTGCGCCGATTTGGTGAATGCCGCTACCATGATGAGGATGAGCGGCAGGTAGAGCGATTGGCTGGGAGCGGCCATTATCTGCCCTATGCTGAACGTGTGGTATGAATTCCATATCATGACGATGGCCATCAGCATCAGTATGTCGCCGAACAGGACTATCGTTATCGCCTTTCTCGCGGCCGGAGCAGCATCCGCCTTCCTGTACCAGAAGCCTATCAGCAGATAGCTCGTCACTCCGAGCAGCTCCCAGCCTATGAACATCGTTATGAGGCTGCCGGCCATCGCAAACAGCATCATCCCAGCGGCGAAGAGCCCCATCTCGAAGAAGAACCTGCTCTGCTCACTGTTCTTTTCCATGAAACCTATCGAATAGGCGAAGATCAGCGGAGTTATTATACCAACGAGCCAGAGAAGCACCATGTTGAGCGGATAGGTGTATGTGGCTATGTTGACGTTTATGCCTGGCAGCGCGAACCATTGTATGGCCTGCGCCTTTGCTGCGTTCTCCGATGCAAAGAAGACAAGTGCAAGCGAACCCAGGCTTCCCAGTAGCGACAGGTACTTTATGGCTTTGCCGTGACGGCCGAGCAGCAGCGCTAGCAGCGACGAGACGATCAACGGAACGATTATCAGCAGCGCCAGCATTTCACCACTTCATCTCCGCGAGCTTCTTTATGTCCATACTCATGTCCGACTCCTGCAGATACCTGTACACCGCAACAACGGCTATCACCTCGGAAGCCATCACTGCCCATACGGCGAACAGGAAGACGCCGATGTTCGAGTTGACCCCGTAATAGTAGAATGCGGTCGCCGCAAGCGTGCTTGAGAGCAGCATGACCTCTATCGAGAATATCATTATGAGGAAGTGGCGGCTCGCTATCAGCCCGCTGAACCCTATGGCAAGGACCTCAAGCGACAGAATCAGGAAAAGAAGCATGCTCATCTCGTATCACCAGCCTCTTTCTTGAACCTCTTCAACAATAGTATGGATCCGATAGACACCGAGAACAGCATCAGGACTATTATGTACAGCAGGCCGATGCTGGAGAACATGGCTGCTATGCCGGCCGCGGAGAACGTATTGGTCGGCAGGCTGGAGAAGCTGGTGCCGTAGATCGAGTAATCCAGGACTATGGAGAGCAGCACGAACATCGCCGCGAACGCGGGAAGCCTCACGTGCCTGAACGTGGTTCGCTGCCCGGCAGCGGTCCCTACTATCAGGTACGTTGCTATTCCGCCTATCACTATGAACAGCTGTATCACGGCCAGCAGCGGCTGCTGCAGCATCAGGAAAGCGAACGAGTTCAGCACAAACACGGCCGACAGGGCTAGCGTGGAGTGGAGCACCCCCTTGAGAAGGTATATTGATACGGCTGCTGCTGACTCCAGCAAGGCCACTGTCACGAACACCCACAGGTACATGCCACCACACTTAACGCTATTCGAGCTCCTCCGGCCTCTTTATCAGGTCCCTCCTGTCATACACGTCGTAGTCAGTCTGCTTCGTAAGTATCAGGCAGTCGGTCGGGCATACCTCGGCGCAAAGCGCGCAGAACAGGCACCTCTCCCAGTTTATCTCCGGCATCTTCTTCGTGCCCTTATCGGTCTCGGTATCGACCATCGTAATCGTCTGGTTGGGGCATATCCTTGCGCACGCGCCGCAGCTTATGCACGTCTTCATGTCCAGCTTGTGCATGCCGTTGTAGTTGTCGTTCTTCCTCTCCCGGCGTTCGGGAAACTCGACTGTAGTAGGCTTTGCTGCCATCTGCTTCACAACATCCACCAGCGGCCTTATTGCCCGTACCACCATCAGCTACACCGGTAATCCTTATCTTACAAACAATAAAAATGTTATCAGGAGGTTGAGCATCGAAAGGGGCATCAGGTAGTTCCAGCCGGCCCTTATCAGCCTGTCGATCCTCATCCTGAAGAACGTGGCCCTGAACGCGATTATTGCGAGAGCCAGCACCACCACCTTTATCGCCATCCACGCGTACGGAGGTATAGGGGCAGGGCCCAGCCAGCCTCCGAGGAACATGACGGATATTATGAGCACACCGAACAGCATGCGCGCATAGTCGGTGAGCAGCGCCAGCGCATAATACGGAGGGCTCACGTCGGTAAGCCACCCTGATATGAGTTCTGAGTCAGCCTCGAGAAGGTCGAATGGGGGCCTCTCAAGCTCTGCGAGAAGCACGATGAAGAATACTATGAAGCCGATGGGCATGGCCACTATGTTCCAAAGGTGGGACTGGGCGCTCACTATGTTCATGAAGTCCAGGCTGTGCGCGGTCATCACCGCGGCGATCACGACCAGCATGAGCGGTATCTCGTAGCTTATCATTATCGCTATGGACCTCTGCGCGCTTATGGAGCCGAACTTGTTGCCGCTCGTCCATCCCGCAAGGAACATCAGGACCGGCGAGGCTG
Source organism: Microcaldota archaeon (assembly GCA_027365215.1). Classification (GTDB taxonomy): domain Archaea; phylum Micrarchaeota; class Micrarchaeia; order Micrarchaeales; family Micrarchaeaceae; genus JAMCYG01. The sequence continues at coordinate 8,335 of DAHXNT010000006.1, read as the reverse complement.
AGAGAAGAGCGAACACAAGTATGACAGCAACGCTCGTGTCCAGGCCTATGAACTTTGACGTAAAAGGCGTGAACGCGAGCATGAGGGCGAATGAGGCAAACACTAGGGGAAGCACCCATGGGAATACGCGCTTGTCAGACAGGTCGGGAATTATGTTCTCCTTTGCCAGGAGCTTTATTAGGTCGGCAACGTTCTGAAGGAGCCCGAACTTGCCAACGTACGTCGGGCCGTGGCGCGCCTGCATTCTCGCTATGACCTTCCTTTCGGCCCATCCGTACATTACGCCGAACACCGAGATCATCACTGCCAGTATTATACAGAATATTACCACGCCTATCAGCAGCGATATGGCTTCGTTCGCTACGCTGCTGCCGAGATATGGGTGGAGCAGGTTGTATATGAAATAGAAGTAAGACTTCACAGCAAGGGAGCTTATTTCCATTGGCACCGCCGAATCCACTGTTTTTATTGGTTTGTAATAGATTATTAATCATTGCATGCGTTGACGGTAACATGGAAGTCGAGAACGAGAACGCGAAAAGGATATTATCATCGGGCAGATTCAGCGCCAGGGTAAAGAGGTCAGGCATGCTCCAGGTGATGTCGTTCAGCGTGAAAAAGGTTGAAATAGGCGCAGACTACTTCGTTGAGCTGTACACTGCAAGGACCATAGACATGCCTGAGATACTGAGGCTTGCGGAAGAGACGGGCCTGCCAGTAGAGGCGGGAAACGGGCGCGCCTTCCCGAAAGGGAAGGGGGCAAAGGACTTCCTGAACCTTTAGCCGAGCTGTGCGCGCCGCATGGCGTCATCCCTGCAGGAAGTTGGTTATGTTCAGGTTGCCGCGTATCGTGTAGTGCGCCCCGTTGTATGTATAGTTTGTCGTGACATTGTACAGGCTGAAGGCGCTCGCTAGAGGCACAGGCGCAGCGCTGCATGGTACGCTCATGTTCAGGGATCCGTGCGCTGCTATGGTCTTGTTTATTGATGTTGGAGTTCCGCCAGTGTACATGTAGCAGTCCATCCTGTCTAGCGTTACCGTGTTCGGCAGATTGTTCCTTATGGTGAGGCTAGCAGTGTTCGTGGAGAAGTTGAACCCGTTTACCGCGCATCCCAGGGAGTTGCTTCCGAGGCCGCACGTGTTCTTGAATGCGCTGGCCCAGACTGCGGAAGGCGCGATGGCGTTGGCTTGGGTGAGCAGCGCGATGGCGCTGTAGTGCGCGGAAAGCAGGCCGGTCTGGTTTACCACCGAGTACAGTGTTAAAGTGTAGTTTGGTGTTATTTCGGTAGTGTTCAGCATGTCGTAGCCAGTGACAGGGCTGTTCGCTGCCGGCAATATTACTGAAGAACAGGCATTGAGGGTGTTAGACGAGAATGTGAGGCCGAGGCATGTCAGGTTGAGCGCGCTCACGTTGACTTCACTGTGCCTTGTGACTGTGGATATGAACGTGCCATAGGCGTTCTGGAACAGCACTGACAGGCCCGTAGTATTGCTTGGTATGGCGTGCGATGCCGCCTCCCCTATGCCGGTGGAGTTGGAGTACACCATCCTTGCCGAGTAGTTGTAGGAGTTGCTGGAATTTATCGCGCTGGCCAGGCTCGTGTTGAACGTGTTTGTGTACCTGGCATTTATCGCGGAACACGCTTGCCCTGCGATCTCGTTCGCGGCGCCGCTGTACTCGACAAGCCTTGTCCACCCGGACTGGTAGAATACGCAGGCAGTCGTTCCATTGCTGCCGTAGTAGTACGCGGTTGTGCCATTTATAGACGTGACATTAGACTTTATGCCTGTGCCGGACAGCATGTAGTTGATCCAGTACGGCGAGATGCTCCCCTGCAGCCACATCGAGTTTATCGAGGTGCCGTTCTGGTATGTCACTGCGGCCCCCTCGGCATCGTTTATCAGGGATGCAAGACCTCCAATATAGTAGAGATGGCCGAACAGGCCAGTCAGGTCGCTGAGTCCATAGCTCTCGGCTATTATAACGGCTGCAGATACGCCCCTTTGTGAGAAGGCGTAGAAGTTGTTGGATTTTATCGTGCCGTTAGGCATCGTAAGGTACAGGTTCGGGGATTCTGGCACGAGGACATGCACGCCGGATATCGTGCTGGAGGCCTTCTGCCTGTCGCTTATCTTCGACAACATTCCTGGATCAGCGAGTGCCTTGAAGACATAGTTGCCCGGAGTACTGAAAGTGTAGGTTATGTTTACTACCGCGCTCTGGTGCACGGGTATGGTGACGTTGTAGAAGTGCGTCTCGTTGTTGTTGACGTAGAACCCCAGTGGAAGGTTGCTTATCTGCGAGGACCCGGTGTTTGTCACGTTCACCTTGAATATCGTGGCATTGTACGGATATATGTGGCTAGGCAGGGGCGCGGACATGCTGACAGTTAGGCTATATGCCGGGTTTATCAGCCCCCTGACCGCGAAGAATACTGCTGCTGCAGCTACTACGGCTATTACTACGTATATTGCTAGGTTAGTCCTGTTTAGCCCCATTTAACCACGTGTTCAGTTTATACTTTTTCTTTGTCTGTAATGCAATGTTATAGATGTTATAGGTTATCTTTCCTTGAGCTCCCGCATGGCAACCGCTATCTTCTCCTTTATCGGGTCTATCTCCCTTATGAAATAGCTGTCGAGCCATGCCTTCTCATCATACTTGTCACCAATCGTAGGCTGGGAGAAGTAGTACTTGCCTTTAGAGTTATCCAGTATGCTGCCCTTCTTGAGCTGCAGCAGGTGATACCTTAGGGTCTTCTCGTTCATCGGCTCCCATGCGCCTTCTATGTACTCGAGCATGTCCCTGACGTTCGGATCCGTCTTCTTGTTGAACTGGAAATATAACATCGTGTCGAGCACCGCTATGACCCCATACCTAGACTCTCCAGGGTTTATCACTCCGAGAGCCAGTGCCAGCCACCTGACTAGCGACCTCCTAGTCTCGGTGACTTCCTTGGTGAGACGCATGTTCCGCAGGGTAATGCTCCTCTCTATGAGTTTCGATTCGTTTATTGGCATGCTAGCTCGCCCTGCAATCCCTATAAGCTTTTATGTTCATTTATACATGGCATCTATAAATAAATTGCTAATCAGCCGTTGTGAGATAATGGTGGATATCAGCGTTAACGTGGACCCTCCCGTGTTGAAGGCTTTTGTAAGGAACGAGGCATCTGTATCGATAGCTTTCAGCAATGAAAGCGAATCGACGTACTGGTGCGAGTGTGAGGTAAAGGTCGCTTCGCCCCTTACCCTTGCGCATGACAGGGACCTGAATAGCGGGATGACCAGGGTTGGGATACTGAAGCCGAAAGGCAGCATGGAGAAGAAGATAAAGGTGTACACCTCCAGCAACAGCTTCCCAGACACGTACGACGTGAGTGTCACCGCATTCCTTTATGACGATACAGGAAGCATAGCGCAGCGAATCGACCACAAGTTTGGCATTGAATGCGCCGAATCCTCAGTGGTCCGAAAGGAATAGAATCGCTACTTTGCGCTCTCGTATATTTCCGCGGCCCCTCTTACCACTATGAATGCCGCAAGCAGCGCTATCAGGGCGTATCCTACTATTATGGAGTAGTCAGACACGTAGACCAGCACGAGATACGAGAATGTCACAAGCTTCAGCACGTTGACCGCGAACCTGCTTGCGTTGGAGCCGTAAAGTTTTGATGCAAGGCGGGTTTTCATCTTTGAAGACGTGCCCCTTGCGCCCATCATGGCGTCGGCAAATGAGTGCCTGACCACTATTATCAGGAGCACGAATAGAGGGACGATGCCAGTGTATGCGAACACTATCCAGAGCAGGTATTCGACTATTCGGTCTCCGGCTATGTCCATCCTGGGCCCGTGCCTTGCGACCTTCGATATGCCCTGCTTATATCTCTTGACCAGCAGCTTCATCTTCACGTTGCCCAGGGCCGCCTTCGTGTACTCGACAAAGCCGATCTTGCCTTTGCTTATGGACCATACAGCGACCATGCCGTCGACGGCGTCGAGAAGGGTCACAATGACTATCAGCAGTATGGTGACGATTGGATTGAATTTTAGAAGTATCAGGTATACTATGGCGACGATTATCGGCAGCCTTGACAGGGTTACAGCGTCTGCTCCTCTCATCAGAACACTATCTTAGTAATCTATGGCAAACTATATAATATTATGACAGAAATACTCTACACATGCCAGGGTGGCAGAATCTGGTAACGCGCCGGTCTTGAAGTTTTATGCCTCAAGAGCTGACAAGTGATGCGAAAAGGCGCAACAGGTAAACCGGTGCCCGCAAGGGCTTTAGGGTTCAAATCCCTACCCTGGCGAATTCCTGAAGTACACCTTCAGGTCGTATATGTTGCAGTGCTGTGGTATTATTGGATTTGTCGATTCGGCGGCAGTATTGACGCTGTAGACTTCTGCAAGGCCCGACATGTTGCCTATGCCGCAGTTTGACGGGAAATCACCAGTGCTTCCGGCTACCGCATATGCACCGCTCGGCACTTCCGAACTGTTTATTATACCTAAGTCTGTTTCGTCGTAGCCCTTGTTCAGATAAGCGCTCAGGTATACCGTGTACGGCTTTATTATGTGGGACCCTGCTGGCAACGTGTTCAGGTAGCCGGCTATTTGCATCAAGGGGTAGGTGCTCTCGTACTCAGACGCGGATATGAACCGCACCAGGTACAGCGACTGCGCGAGCATCAGTATTATTATAGCCGCGGAAACTGACGCTTTTATGATGTACATATAGTCTATTGCCCTTCCTCTTGACCTGATGTTTCCTATGAATGTTTCGAACGCGCGGCCTGCGAGAAGCACCATTGCCGGGCCGAACAGTATCGCGTATCTTGTCGCAAATTGGATCACATTGTACCTGAAGACGCTCATGGTGCCGTACGACAGGTATAGCAGAACGGCTACGAACCATATGCCGGGCAGCAGTGACTTTCTGTCCCTTTTGTAGATTAAATACGCAGTCGCGGCTATCGCGGCATAGAGGAAGTATCCGGAAAGGTAGTTGTCAGGGTTGTAGTTTATCGGAACGGCCGGCGACGAAAAGGTGTAGGGCATCATCGTGTACGCGTAGAATAGGAGATTAGTTTGGGTGTTTGATATAGAAGTATAAAGTCCGGATATCGCATTGAATGCGTGAATAGGGTTTCCGGTAATGGCCATGCTGAGCATTGCTATCACAGCTATGCCTGCCGCCACGCCCAGAAATTCGTACAAAATCCCCTTCATTGACGCGGCGTTCCTCCAATAAACCGCGCTTGCTGCCAGGAATACGAATATCGGAACGAGTATCACTATGCCTTCTGCGGTTATCAACAATCCGAGGGTCGCCAGCGCGCCTGAAAGAACGTATAGAGCAGCAACCCGGATCCAGGGCCTGCTGTTTCCCGATTTCGTTACGCGGGCATGGATGCTGCGCTTGTATGCGATTATCATGAGGAGCACTGAAAGCGCGGCGAAGAACGCCATCGGTCCAGTGTCGCTCACGTTTGAACCGTATATCACAGCCATCGGATAGAAGCTGTATAGGAACGCAGCTATAAGCGCCGCCTTGCGGTTGTACAGTTCCTTCCCGATAAGATATACGACAAGCACGGTGCCTATGAACGTGACTATACCGAACATCGCAAATGATATCACGCTTCTTCCAATGATGGCGTAGAAAGCCGATATTCCTAATATGAGCAGATATTCGGAACTGAATACGCTATTGCCGTAAGATAGGGATGCCAAGGAACCGCTATCGACTACGTTCCTTGCCATGCTAGTGTATAGGAAATCGTCTGCGGCGTTCAACTGGCTAGGGCCGTAGAAAAAGTATACCTCCATGAACGCGGAGAATGCGAGTATCGCAAGCAATGCAATCAGATATGGGCTTATAGTACTATGATGACGATTCGCTGCTGCATGGTGCGGTCGCCGCATCGTCCTGCCATTGGCTTTCTGCCTGTTTGTCGACATGCGTTCACGGTTATTTATTAAAACCCACTATTCAATTACTATCAGGGATATAAAGCAATTAAAGTAATATGATGCTGCTCTGGATCGCGACGCTGGCATTCACGATGGCACTGGGCTTTTCCATCGCATTCGCCTTTGAAAGAAGGCTGCTTTATGCGGCTCTTTTCTCATTCCCGTTAGGCTTGCTCATATCTTCGTGGCTGTTCTTCGGCCTGCTGTTCTACATGGGTTTCGCATACGCGTATGTGATATTTGCTGCTGTATCGATATTCCTTGTGGCGTATGTCTCAAGAGGCGGCGGCCTGAATAAGATATTACCAGGCATACGATCCATGCTGGAAAAGCTTGGAGGGCTGATAGTTGGATTTTTCAGCATGCGCGAGATAAGTGGAAACAAAAACGAGTTTTACAGGAAGCTGGTGGCGTATTCGATTATAGCGTTCGTGTTCGCCTTCGTGGTTATATACTTCCTCTTCAGCGTAAGGTTCGATGCGGCAGGGAATGTCATGGCGTACGGGGGCGCGGTGACCGACCTGCCGTGGCATCTGGGTATCGCAAACCACTTCGCATACTCGACCCCTGCGACAGTGATGAATTTTCCTTACTTCGAGGGGACCAAGTTTTTTTACCCGTTCATGGCTGATTACTATCTCTCGGTGCTGATAAGATCCGGCATGAATTCAGTGAGCAGCGCGATCGTTGCGAATGTCATTCTCGCAGCGGTGATAGTGGCGCTGCTGTACTTTTTGGTTTACAGGCTGTCGAAAGACAGGCTGGTAGCGGCGTCTGCCGCATTCATCTTTCTGCTCTTCTCCTCGCAGGTATTCAATTTCCTGCCTGGCACGCTCGGCGCAATATGCAGCCTGAACCAGGCCACTTTCCCATTCGGCGCTGGCATAATAGAGATGGTGCTATCGCCACAGAGGGATATGCTGACCGCACTAGCGCTGGTGCTGGCGGCATTGCTGATACTTACAAGGACGGACTTCTCAAAGAAACATGCCGCAGTGCTTGGAATAATCGTGGGACTGATGCCGCTGCTGCAGGGGGAGATGTTCATTGCGCTGAACGTGCTTATGCTTTACATGCTTATCAAGAGGAAATTCGTTGAGTACGGCATATTCTTCGTGATCATGATAGCCCTTTCGGCGCCGCAGCTGCTCTTCATAGCGTCGCAGGAAAGCGTGCACAGCTTCCTTTACCCAATAATAAACAACGGCCAATTCTACTGCGGATATGGGCCAGCACACGCGGCTGCGCCTGCCGTAAGCGTTGTGTACGGGCTTGCTAACAGGCTTGCGTTCTGGTTCAAGTCATACGGTTTCATGCTGCCGTTCTCGGTTTACGGGCTGTATGTGCTTGTGGCGCACAGGAATGATGAAAGCAAGGGCAGAGCACCAAACAGAAGAGGAGGCAAAAGAGCAGCTCGCCATTACTCGACAGAGAGGATTCTCCTGCTTCTTGGCGTGCCATTCCTGTTGCTATTCATAACCTTGAATACTTTTTCGCTGCAACCGTCGTTCGCTGACAATAACAAGGTCTCTTTGGTTTTTGCCATATACCTTGCAATACTTGCCGCATATCCGCTGAAGTATGCGCGTGGAAAGAGATTCTTGCTCGTAATTGTGGTGCTCGCGCTGATAGGCGGGCAGAATGTATACTTCCTGTACAACCAGATGGCAGGATCGTTCGGCTATCACAACCCTGCAGCGTATCGCAGCGGGTCGATGCTTTTCTCGCATGAGGATTTCGAAATAGCGGCCCAAATACTTAATAGCACCTCTCCGAACAGCGTAATTATCAGCATGCCGTCGTGGCTGGGCTCGCCGGAGGCATCCGGCATCTCCCTTAGAAACCCTGTCGCTGCGCTTACCGGCAGGCAGATGGTTACCGCAATGGGGACGTATGTCGGAGGCATAGGGATACCGTTCAATAACCTGGTAAGCAGGAGCAATGATGAGCTTTCCGTGTACAAGAACTGGGGATGCGGCATAATAAGAGAATACAACGTCAGCTACATTTACGTCGGATATTATGAGATGAACCTGACAAACACTACCTCTCCGTTTCCCGTAGCCTTCAATTTGAACTACGCTGGGGAGAACTTCACACTTTACAACACGACCGGATGTTGATTATGCGTTGGCTATGTGCTGAAGAACACGTTGCATTCGGCTAAGACCGGCGTCATGTTTGACGTGCCGTTTGCCAGTTCCGACACCTGCCTCTGGCTCAGAGATACGTTGAACACCTCTATGTCTTTGGCCTCACCAGTGAAGTACTCGAACGACGGGGTTCCGTTGACGTAGAAGGCGGATGTCCTCCTTCCAAGGAATATTACGCGGCTGCCGTTTATCGGCGGACG
>DAHXNT010000070.1 GCA_027365215.1 Microcaldota archaeon | reverse complement strand
GTGGGTTTCCTTTTCATTGATTACCGTCTTCATGGCCTTTGTGGCTCTTTTAACAAGGAGTAAAATTCTGGATCGTGAAAGAGAGATAAAGGCAAACACTCCTTAAAATCCAAAACAGAAAATATATACCAAGAACGTATGGTCGAAACAATGGATGAGATTGTATACCGCCCAGATAAGAAGTTTTTGGAAACTACCAACATTTATGAACTGGCAAAGAGACTGAATATCAACAGTATTGAGGAACTCTATGATTTTGCGGATAAGGAAAGGAAAACTTTCTGGGATTCAGTGGTTGAACACTGCGATGTATCTTTCTTTAAGCCATACACAAAAACTATTGAAGAATCAGATGGAAAGGAGTGGACCAAATGGTTTAAAGACGGGAAACTAAACCTGTCTTATAACTGTGTGGAGAAGTATAAAGATTCAAAGGATCCGGCCATAATATGCGAATTTGAGGATAAGAAAAACATTGTTATTTCATATGCGGATTTAGATTCAAAAGTTGGCAGAATGGCAGCTTTCCTAAGGAACTTAGGTATAAAGCGTGGAGACAGGATTGGCATATTTATGCCAATGATACCTGAGGCAATTATTGCTATGTATTCAATAATCAGGTGTGGGGCTGTTGCTGTTCCAATGTTTTCAGGTTACGGCAGAGAAGCAGTTGAAACACGAATCAAAGATTCGTCAATAAGATTCCTGTTCACCGTAGGATCATACAAAAGAAAAGGGAAGGACATTCAGATGGCAAATTCTGTGAGAGGAATTGAAGGAGTTACACTAATAGTAAAGGGAGGCAAGCAGGAAGGAGATCTGGATTATGACCTCGCAGAGAGCTTCAAAGAATATTTAACATCTGAACACATGGACAGCGAGGAACCAGCAATAATTCTCTACACTTCAGGAACGACCGGAAAACCCAAAGGAACCGTTCATGTCCATGGGGGAACAACAGTAAATATATTGAAGGAAGTCAAATATTATTTAAATTTCAAGAAGAATGATATTCTTTTCTGGATCACGGACCTTGGATGGATGATGGGGCCATGGTCAATAATTGGCGCAAACGGTTTGAAAGGAACCATTTTCATTTACCCTGGAGCAGTGGATTTCCCAAACGAGGAGAGAGTCTGGGATATGGTTGACCGAAACAGGATCACCATTCTCGGGTTGTCTCCAACATTCGTCAGGACAATGAAATTCAAGGGAATTAAAAGGAAGTTCAATTACATTAAAGCGTTTGCTTCCACAGGGGAACCCTGGGATAACGAATCATGGAACTATCTATTTGAGACATACGGTGGATCAAAGATACCCATTTGCAATATTTCCGGAGGAACAGATATTATTGGCTGTTTTCTGGCGTCAACTCCTGCAACACCTCTAAAACCAAGATGCCTTTACAGGGGATTGGGAA
>DAHXNT010000069.1 GCA_027365215.1 Microcaldota archaeon | reverse complement strand
CACCGACACCCTTGGCAGGGAGTCAGTGTCTGCAGCCCTGAAGCGCTGCAGCTCGCCGTATATGGGCTCTGTCCAGGGGCTCCTGCCCCTGAGAAGGGATGACGAACGATATGTATCAGTGCCGTTCATGGGTTCACCGTCAGCACAACCCAGGCATATTTCAGGCGACCAAATATTTAATGGTTAGGAACACGCCCGCACCCCTTAGCATGGGTTTTTATACCGAGCATACGAAATAAATCTGTGGTATTATGGAAGCATATTGCATGAAATGCAAGCAGAAGCGCGAGATGAAGGACGCAAAGGAAGTGACCATGAAGAACGGGAAGAAGGCTCTCTCGGGAGTCTGCTCGGTCTGCGGCACGAAGATGTTCAAGATAGGCGGCAAGTGAGGCTGCCGCTTTCTATCCCTTTCATGCGTGCGGCCCAGGTCCACGTGGGCTTCGTTCCGCACGCGCGTTTGACCCTCAGTTGTACGATTCCATTATTTTCTTATGTGTTTTGTGTTTTCTTACGCGAGAGCAGCATTTCCTTCGTCTCCCTGGCCCTCTTTGGCAGGGGCATGCTATTGCGACTAAGCCGCCCTAGCGTCAGGAGCGCATAAATATAAATATTTTGAAGCTCTCACATCAAGAGATGGCCTTTAAAGTGGCTCTTGAGGGCAACCCGACTTCTGGCAAGACTGAGCTTCCGCCCCTGATCGCAGCAGAGCTCAAGGGCGGCGGTCTGCGCGTCCTTGACGCGAAGAGATGGGACCTCGAGAATGGCTTCCTGAGCAATGTGCGCGGCAGGTTCGTGCAGAACGAGATAGATACCAGGAAGGATCTCGCGCGCTCTATTGTCTACCATTCGGTGAACTACGTCGGCGCCATGTTCGCGTCCAGGAACCTGGAGGGCGAATACGATGTAATACTCATGCAGAGGCTGCCCTGGTCGTACCTCTACATGGTGGAATCGCTGAATGAGGGCTGGAACGGCGAATTCTCAGCTTCAAGCCTGCTGTACAAGACCGCAGAGGCGTGGACACGGATAGCCAAGCCAGATGCGGTCGTATACCTAGAGTGCCCGAAGGAGGTGCTCAGGGCTAGGTTTGCGCTCAGGAGAGAGAGGAACAATCGCGTCGGAGGCGACAGGATCCACCAAATGCTGATAGAGCGGGACGACTCCGTGTATGTGAGGTTCCTCAGGAGCTACATGGGAGAGGGGAATTTCTATACGGTTGATTCGACTTCGATCCCCTCGGCCGCCTCGGAGATCGCAGGACTGATAAGGCGGGAGTTTCCTGTCAGGAAAACCGTCAGGGCGCAGGATGCCGAGAAGGCAGGCATGCTCAGGTCTTGAGCGCCTGGTGCTTTCCGAGGCATGTGGCTAAGTAAACTAAGTAAGTAAACTAAGCAATGCCGTCTTTATCTCGGCATGAAGTCTGCCTTGGAGCCGCGGGAGCGCTCCGTGGCCGCGGTGTATACCTCCAGCTCCGGCACCATCTCGAGGAGCTTCCTCTTTATCTCGTATACCCCTTCGGGGTGCCTGTCGACGAGAAGTATGTGCCTGGTCTGGCTGCCCTCGAGCGCCTTCCTGCAGACGTTCGAGACGTGCAGCATGTAGTCGCCGGTTATGTACTTGTTGGGCATGACGCTGCTCACCCTCTTTACAGAGAGATAGTCGCTGAGCAGCCTGGCGAGTACCAGCCCGGAGCGCGACAGGTAGAGTATCGCGGCCGGCCTTATCCCCTCTTTCTGGACCTCTCTGGCGATCTCCCTTGCGTTGCCCTTTATATCGTCGAAGCCCTCCTGCTTTTCCTTCTGCACGCGCTCCATCAGCTTCATGCCGGACTTTATGTTCATGTTCTTGAAGCTGACGAGGCTCTCGTTCTCCTCGTAGTCGAACACTATCCATGCGCTGTCGTCCACCTTCTTGCCTATTATGTCCGGTTTGAAGATGGATCTCGGTTTGTACGCCATCGTGGCAGTGACCACGTTCCTGTACTTCTTACTGAAGAGGTCTGTCGCGGCCTTCAGCGTCTTGCCTG
>DAHXNT010000068.1 GCA_027365215.1 Microcaldota archaeon | reverse complement strand
CAGGCAATTCAACCTCGCCACATTCATGTGAAAGCGGACCCTGCGAACCTCCAAGCTTTGCGAGGCTACCCCCACACGTCCGCCTTGACCTTATCCTTCGGGACATTGATCTGCGTGAGGGAATCCTGCACCGCCTTGACGAACCCGAGGGGGCCGCATATGTACGCGGTCCTGTCCATGAAGTCGGGAACATGCTTCTTTATCATCTCCGGTGAAACGTGCCCCGTCTCGCCGGTCCAGCCCTCTGAGCGCGGTTCGGTGGGCCTCGTCACGCATATAGTTGTCTTGAGATTGAGAGAGGCGTCCAGTTCCTCCAGTTCCCCCTTTCTTATTATCTCGTCGGGATACCTGACGCTGTAGAGAAGCGCCACGTCGTTGTCATAGGAATTTATCCTCAGCTCTCGCAGCATGGACATGAACGGGGCCAAGCCCGTGCCGCCGGCTATGAAAAGAACCTTTTTGTCCTCCTTCGGTATGAACCTGAACTGGCCGTATGGACCCGTCACCGTGTACATATCACCCACCTTCGCCTCTTCAAGCTTCGAGGTTAATCGGCCGTGGATCATGTGTATCTCGAACTCTAGCTCGTCGGAGTTCGGCGCTGATGCGACTGAAAATGCCCTGGTTATCTTCTGGACCGTGCCATCCCCGATCCAGGTAAGCATGACGAACATGCCAGGGTCAAACGCCAGCTTGGATCCGTCGGCGGACTTGAACCTGAACGTGTCTACGTCTGGCGTCTCCTTTATTATCTCCGCGAGCCTGTACGGCTTGTTCACTATAGAAGGCGGCTGCACTGCCATCGTGATCACTGGTGTGCCCTCTTTATGCACTAAACTCAAAGGGCGCATTAAGGGAATTAACGTTAACTAATAAATATTCTCTTGTCAATATGATTCCTGTAGCTCTATTCTGCCGTTTCTTCGGCGTATGCTTCCGCATATTTCCGAAAGTCGAGATGATAGTATGTACTCAAAGGACGATTTGCTGAAAAGGAAGGTCAGGGATGTCAGGATAACCGAGGACATGAAAGTAAAGGAGCTGATCGAGCAGATGGGCGACATAGGCGGATTCTCCGCCCAGCACATGGTAGACAGCATAGACATAGTAGGCAAGATGATCGACAACAAGGATTCATTCAACTTCCTCTCGTTCCCGGCAGACATAGTCTCCACCGGTCTCAGGGGGGTTCTTGCAGGGATGGTAAAGCATTTCGATGCGATAATAACTACGGGAGGGACGCTCGACCACGACATAGCGAGGGCTACGGGAGGCGTGTACAACGTAGGTTCATTCAACGCGGACGACAAGGAGCTGCACAAGACTGGCATCTTCAGGTTGGGCAACATATTCATAGAGAACGAGGAATACGGGCTGCAGCTGGAAAACGAGTTCAACAAGGTCATGGATGAGATATACAAGACGGAAGGTCACAAGACCGAATACAGCGCCAGCGCGATCATAAGGGAGTTCGGCAAGAGGATAAGCGACGAGGGGTCGATACTAAAGCAGGCGTACGACCACAATGTGCCGATATACTGCCCAGGAATTCTCGATGGGGCGTTCGGCACGCAGATGACGCTCTTCTCTCAGGACCACAAGTTCAAGCTGGACCTGCTCGCTGACGAGCTCGAGCTCAGCAATCTTGTCTTCGACCACAAGACTACAGGAGCCCTTATGATAGGAGGCGGGATAAGCAAGCACCATGTCATATGGTGGAACCAGTTCAAGGGAGGACTGGATTACGCTGCCTACATAACAACGGCAACGCAGTACGACGGAAGCCTGTCCGGAGCGAGGCTCTCGGAGGCGGTCTCGTGGGGCAAGATAAAGGAGGATGCAAGGTACGTGACCGTCGACGGGGATGCCACCATAATACTGCCGATTATCGCGGCCGCGCTGAACCTACACTGACGCGCGCTGTACAAAAGCGATAAATAGGTTGCAACAGATACCAAACCGATGATTGCGGTGAAAAGTGGTCAATTCCAAACGCTGAGGCGCGCATGGGCGCGCAGTACGCATTCCTAATCCTTAGCTGCG
>DAHXNT010000067.1 GCA_027365215.1 Microcaldota archaeon | reverse complement strand
ATCGGGATAGATTCTGAACTTATAGGCTCTTGTCAGCTCCATACCTCTTATATTGCAGTTCATATTTATCTACCTTTCTTCAGTTCGCTTTCATTCCACCATAAATGGTGTGGGTTTTCCCGCTCACGTTGTTAATAAGCACGCCCCTTCCACCTAACTTTCACGCTTTCACGGCCATGAGCGACAGTTCCATGCGGTTGTAATGCAGCTTCTTGACGCGAATCCCGCCAAAGCTTCCCGAAAGGGCTGCTTTCGCATCGTCCATATGCTTCTGCACGTCGTTGTCCATCAGCTTTATCGCCATCAGAAGGGCGCCGTTTCGCTTCATCGTGCCGCTGAGCCTTACCGCCATCTCGGCGTTCTTCTCCGGATCCATATTCGAGTCGATCACCACCGCATCGACATCCTTGAGCTGCAACAGGTAGTCATCGAAGTTCTTCGTCGGCGAGCCCATGTTCGCTTTCAGGTGCACCACGTCGTACTCCTCCAGATAAGCAGACAGGGGCTTTGTGATGCCGCTGAAATCCACTAGGTCTATGCCTCTCTTTCCCTTGTACTTTTCAAGGTCGTCGCTATTCCCGGAGTAAAGCACGAGAGTCTTCCTGGCATAAAGGTTGTCGTAGTCGAGCACCGCGCTGTCCACCGCGACGACCCTGCACATCATCCTCGAGAGCGCGGCAGTCCATCCGCCCGGCGCCGCGCCCACGTCTATGGCCGTGTGCCACTTCATTATGTCAATGTCGAAGAAATCTACCGCCTCCCTGAACTTGAGCTCCGCCCTATTCAGCTCGTTTTCAGGATTCGCGTTCGCGACCCTGAACGGGTCCATCGGGCCAGGATAGTCGAGCACGCCCGAATAGCCGATGGCGGTTCTAGTTGCCGATACTATGAGGAAGATATGCAGGTCTGGGGCAGTGAGGCTGGCGCTGAACCCGTTCTCCTCGACCATCATGCCTATCTCCACTTCTATGCTCTTCGCGTTCGTGCCTACATTCGCCTCCACGACCTTGGCCTCTATCATGAAAGTTGGGTTTATCCTGCCATTGAGCAGGTCGGTTATGCTCGATGTTATCCTGTCCTTATCGTACGGCGACTCTATTATGGTCCACTCGTGGAATACCATATATGAGAAAGTGAGCGCCTTGCTTATCCTGTCTATTGGCATGCTCGTCATCTTCTTCGACTTGACACCTATAACGCCGATGGAGCCGTCGGCGCAGACAACTTCGCTTTCCGCGTCGACGAAGGAGGAGCGCAGCTCGGCAATCGCATTGTCAATCATGCGCCTGTCGGCGATCGCCAGGAACCTGTCCGCAGCTGCATTGCCGTCCATTTCACACACTGTTTTTAATAGATGGGAATCTCAATATTATTATAAAAGAGTGCATATCATGGAATCCTTCATAGTCGCAGTGCTAAATGACCCTGATCTCGCAGGTTCTCTTGGAAAGAAGGGCAGCGAGAACGGCGTCACGCTCTACAACAGGCACATGGATGATAAGTTCATAACGATCATGGCGCCTACGAACTTCGAGGACAAGTTCTACGGCGTGGCAACCGCTCTCCTGTTTTCAGATGTAGCGGTGCTGAGCACCAGTAGGATAGACAAGGTCTTCGGCGAGGCCCTAGTCGCATGCGGTCTTCTCGGCATAAGGACGCTGCTAACGGACGAGAATGACGCTTCGGAAATAGTCAACGGCACCGGGATCAAGGCCGAAGTGGTCCAGAAGGACAGGATACTGGATGAGATACTGGGCACAAAGGCAGAGGCAGGCAGTTCCGCTGCGAAAGTCATAGCAGTGGACAAGGCGTTCCCTGTCAAGGGGATAGGAGACATAGTCCTCGGCATAGTCACCGGCGGCACCATAAAGAAGCACGACACGCTTGTTCACACCAGCGGGAAGCGCATAGACATAAGGTCTATACAGGTGCAGGACAACGACATGGAAGAGGTGCCCACCGGCACAAGAATCGGGATAGCAATAAAAGGCGCCAATTACTCGGAGATAGAGAAAGGCGATTTCATAGCGTCGGAGCGCATAGAAGCCCGCAAGGAGGCGCATGCAGAGATAAAGTTCAGCAAGTTTTTCGACCCCTCAAGCGGTAGCTTCGAGGCAGTGCTGGTATCTGGCTTCTCGAGATCGAACATCAGCGCCGTAAAGGAAGAAAATGCATGGAAGCTTGTACTTGCGAAGGCGATACCTTACATAAAGGGCTCAAGGTTTATGCTTCTGAGGGAGGCGCAGCCGAGG
>DAHXNT010000066.1 GCA_027365215.1 Microcaldota archaeon | reverse complement strand
CTCGAAGGAGGCGCGAAGGGAAAGCGACGCGCACGCGGCGGAAACGTTCAGCCGCATACGACGCGATATGTCAATGCAAAAGGACGGCCTTACCTCTGACATGATAGTCACGGCTCAGGCGAGGATAGACAATGCGGAGATGGGAAAGAGATTCATGCGAAGAGGCTGACTCCCATGCTGCGCGGCAATACCGTACCTGACGCGACCCTGAAGCAGAATACTCGGCGCACTTCGAAGTGTTGCATCCTGGCGTGCAGACTACTTACTAGAAACCGCGCCGCCCTGGATGCCCTTGTTTATCAGGGCGAGGTTGACTATCCTCTTGTAGGTGGAAGGGTGGGTGCCGAAAAGGCCAAGCACCGAGGAGCCCGCTGCCTTTCTGGCCTGCTTGGATCCGCTTATCGCGGAATCCACGTCGAACTCTGGCAGCAGCTCCCTTATCTCATCCCTGTACTTCCTCATGAGCTCTAGGTCGCGCCTAGCGTTGAACGGGTCTATTATATACATTGAGCGCGACATGCTCGATGCCTGGCCGGAGCCGGACTGCTGCGTAGTCGTCGCCGGATCTGACGTTATCTTTATTAGCGCCCTTGCAAGGCTCGCAGGGTCCCTTGTCGTTTCCGCAGAGTATCTGTCTGCGAAGCTCTCGCGCGCCCTTGAAAGCGAGAGTATGAGCAATTGCGTTATAAGGTACACGACGAACGCCATAGCGCCTATCGCTATGATCGGAAGCTCGCCGTTCCTGTTGCCGCCGAACATCGAGCTCCAGAACATGTTCTGCGCGAGGAACCACGCGACCATCGGAACGAACGAGACTATCGCCATCACCACCATGTCGGAATGCTTTATGTGGCCGACCTCATGGGATATGACGGCCTTCAGCTCGCGCTCGTTTACCCTTGACAGGAGGCCCTTGTGCACCACGAGCGTGGCGCTGGACGGCGTGCGCCCGAAGACGAACGCGTTCGGCTGGTCTATCTGCGCGATAGCTATCTTCGGGGTCTTGACGTTTGCAGCTGCAGATGCGTCCGCCACGTACTGCTGCAGTTCTGGCATCTCACCCTCCTTCAGGTACTTTAGGTGCAAACCGAACTTCAGCATGGCCGGAGCCGCATACCACTGCAGCAGGAAGAAAAGAACGGCTATTGGGATCACGAATGCGAAACCCAGGCCGAGATATACCATCACCGCATAGATTATCATCGTGCCTATCGCGAATATCAGCGACAGGGTCAGGTACATCTTCAGCCTCAACGATATTGAGCTCTCCATTGTATGCACCAACAAGCCGACAAACCGTCATGCATGCGGTCGTCTTGTTGCAAAGGCTATTGCCGATTTAAGTGTAATAAATGTTGCTGCGGAAAAACTGTAAGGCTATCCAATGCCCAGCTCCTTGAATATCTTCGAGAATTCGTAGTTGACGCTCTTCACGTAGTATCTGCGCAGGTCCCTGCCTCTGCCTGCCGTGCGGCCCCTGCCGTGCGCCACCAATTGCGCCAGGATGTCAGGCAGTTCCTCTTCGTCCGCAACGGTGCACATGCGCTTGACCTCTTCCGGTATCGTCGTATAGCTCGGCAGCGCCACCGGCGTGCCAAGGGCTATGCTCTCAAGCACAATGGCACTCAGCCCCTCGCGCTCTGACATCTGCAGCAGTGCCGACGATTCTTTCAGCGCTTTGTAGAGCGACTTCTTGTCCTTGTAGAACGGCACTACCTTTACCTTCCTGCTCAGGCCCATCTGCGCTATCCTCCTGCGGAGGTAGCCTTTCCATGGGCCGTTTCCTATTATCAGGCCGGTCGCAGCGGTCTTGCTGCTCGCCTTAGAGAAAACGTCCAGCCACTTGTCAAGCCTCTTGAAATCGCTGAGCCTGCCAGCGTATACAATCTGCCTCTTCCTCTTTCCCGCCTTGACAGACCTGATGAAATCTTCATCGAGAAATGGGGAGAACACGTGCACCTTCCCGGCATTTATCCCGAGAGACTCGAGCCCCTTGAGCGTGGCGCTGGAATTGGCTATGTAGGCGTCGCCAAGCCCCAGCGCATAATTTGCGAGGGTGTTTCCCAGAATGCCAAGCAGAGCCCCGGAATATCTGCGCCATTGCGCCCTGTCCCAGACCTCTGCGACGTCGATAAGCAGCTTGCACCCGTGCAGGTTGCAGAAGGCCCTGAGGAATGGCAGGTGCAGGTAGGGGAATGCGTTCGCCACTATGAGGTCCGCCTTGCTGGGCATATGGAAGGGCAGGGCGAGCGCAAACCTGATAGATTGGTACACGGACCTCTTTCCGCCGCCTACGTAAAGGGAACTAGGATTGGCATGCGAAGCGCGTATGTACCTTATGCCTTTCCTTTCGAACGCGTCTGGACCGTCATAGCCGAACGACGCCACC
>DAHXNT010000065.1 GCA_027365215.1 Microcaldota archaeon | reverse complement strand
CAATGGCTATAGGCCACGATATGGCTATCGAGACCCTTAGCAGGAAAAGCTCACGTTCCGGTTTCTCGAACTGCACTTTGCACGAGGTGGAGCAGAAATAGTATTTTTTATCGTCCTTGTACGCCACTATGCCCGTGCTGGGGTCCACATACATCCCGCATACGGGATCGTTTGCCATAGCTCTATTCACCCATCTCCGCCGCAATATGCCGCATGTCCAGTCTCGCGGCGCTACTTGGCGTACTTGTCCGGGTTCCTGTCGAACGTCTCCTTGCACGCCTTGGAGCAGAAGACGTATCTCTTGCCCTTGTACTCGCTTACAATCCCAGAGCTCTCATCCACTTCCATCTTGCATACCGGGTCCTTCATAAAATCACAGTAATGCCTTTTGAAAGGATGAATATAAGCATGTCGTTCGTTCGGCGTTCACACGACGGCATGTTCCAGCATATCCCTCACTTTCGCTACCCCTATCGACGCGAAGAGCTTGCCGAGCCTCGGCCCGTCCTCCTTGCATATCGTAGCAAGGTAGAGCTGCTTGAAGAGGTCGGAGGCCTTGACGTCCTTTTCCTTCGCCACGCCGTACACGAGGTTGTGTATCGCGAGCTCGTCCATGCCGTCTTCAAGCGAAGAGGTGAAGGCCTTCACCGCATCGCCGAACCCCGTTATCTTGCCCTGCTTAATGGTGAAGTTGTAGCGCTCCGGCTCGTATTCCTCCTCCAGCCACTTCGTTATGAACGGCGCCAGGTAGGCGACGCCTTCCTCATCGCCCAGCATGCTGCCGACTCTCTTCCAGTCCTTGTATATCTGGTAGTTGAGCAGCACGTCAAGGAAGCGCGCCTTCCACCTGAGGTGCCCTATCGTGCGCCTGAACGTTATCAGCTTCTTCTCGTCCGCCCTGTTCTCCGGCTTCTCTAACGTCGACAGCCTCTCCACCTCCTCGTACAGCTTCACCAGGTGGTCGCCCGTCGGGTCTATGTCCTTGTCCTGCTCCAGGCTCGGCACCGCCAGTATGTATTTCGCGAGCTGCGCGGGCACCAGCCCGAAGAGCTCCTCAGCCCCTATGCCTATTCCCTTTGACTTCGAGTACTTCTTGCCGTGGAACATTATGAAGCCGTACTTGTAGAGTACCGGGGGCTCCCTGTTGAGGAACTCCTTGTGTATTGCTATCGCAGTGTCAGCACTCCCTCCCCTTGTCATGTGGTCTACTCCGGAGCCTTCTATGTCGGAGTCGAAATAGGCCTGCCATGTGGGCCAGTGTATCCTCCACTGCAGCTTGTACTTGTGGTCGTAGATGCTTGCCTTGCCTGTGTAGCCGCAGCCCTTAACGTACTTCACGTCCCTGTCGCATGCGTACTCATATTCGGTATCGCTGTGCCACGTTACTCTCGTGGTCGCTATCTTGCCGCACTTCTCGCATATCGGCATTATGACGCTCCATTCCTTCAAGCTGTCCAAATCCTTGAAGGAGCTGTCAGCCAATATCCTCTTTATCCTGTCCTCATCCGCAAGATACCTTTTGGTGTAAGGGTCGAATAGTCCCTGCTCATACAGTTCCGTCGACCTTACCAGCGTAAGCTCGAGCTCCATGGCTGCCGAGAGCGCCATGAGCTCCTGCAGGTAATGCTCCCCATAAGAGTCATGGCACTTGAACGGATCGGTGACGTGTGCGAGCGGCTTTCCCAGCTGCGGCTCCAGCTCCTCCCTGAACCTCTCTATGTCTATCGGCACCGCGTCGAACGCGTCGAGCGTGTCCGCAATGAAATGGAAGGCCGCCTTCGCGCCCCTTTCCTCGATAGCCTTGCCTATTATGGCCGGATAAAGTATTTCGCACACAGTTCCAAGATGCGGCTTTCCGCTGACTGTCGCACCCCCGGTTATCGAATACCTGCCCTTCTCCTTTTCTGTCACGCGCTCCGCGAGTATGTCGGACCAGTGCTTATCCTTCATCTCCGCCCTGGTGCCTCCGCTTTTCGGCATGTTTTCACTAGATGAAAATTAAAGACGAGAATCTTTATAACGTATCTGTTCAAAGTTCAAAGGGCAAAGGTGCAATGCACACGACTACAACGTCTTCTGCACCCATTTCACGACAGTGTTCACGAGCTTCCTCCTCTTCCCGTGGAAGCTGTGGTCCGCCCCTTTTATCACGACGGCCTCTATCCTATTCGAGTTCCTCCTCAGGGTCTCTGCGGCCTTCCTTGCCGGCAGCCCTGCGGCGTCCATGTACATGTCTTCATCGCCTATGACCGCCAGTGCCGGGACGCGTATTCCTGCGATGTACCCCATGCGGTCCGCAGCGTAGTCCAGTATCCGGCTCTCCGGCCTCCTCGGGTCCGTTGTGCTTAGGAACCTCGACACGCTCATCTTCATCCATGGCGGGATGTATCTTGAAGACATCATC
>DAHXNT010000064.1 GCA_027365215.1 Microcaldota archaeon | reverse complement strand
AACTGCATTGGAAGGAAGAGGTCTGCTTTCGGACCGGCCCCTGGTGCAACGCGAGGAGGAGAAATGGCCAGCATTAGAAAAATAACGCTCGAGAGGCAGCTACCTAAGATTATAGGTATGCACGTATACGGAAACATGTCCGGCATCGATGAGAAATTGCTCACAGACCTGGACCTCCTTCTACTTAAGGTGAAAGAGGCGGCAAAGATCGGAAATCTCCACATAGTGGAGATAATGACAAAGAAGTTCAAGCTGCATGGCGCCAACGCCGGCGTCTCGATAATAGCGCTGCTCGAGGAGAGCCATATCTCGCTCCATACGTGGCCGGAAGGCAACTATGCAACGCTCGACGTATACTCCTGCGGCGCCGCAAGCGATCCCGAAGCCGCATTCAAGTACATAGTCGCATCGCTGAAGCCCACTTCGACCAAGGTCACGCGGGCGTCCCGGAGCAACTGCTGATCCGACCGCGGTCCCGATAAAACCATACGCCTGAGCGGTGCGTATACACTAAGCTTAAATGTGCGCGCATACAAAAAACATAGTCGCGTTGATATCATGGACAAAGTGCTTGAGCTTATCAAGAGGTCACCAACTGAGGAGATACTCACAGAGGAAACGCTAAAGAGGCATATAGAAAATGGCGACCACCTGAAGCACTACATAGGATTCGAGATATCCGGATTCCTGCACCTCGGCAACGGTCTGCTCTCGATGAGCAAGGTGGCAGATTTTCAGGAGGCAGGGGTCGAAACGAACATCTTTCTCGCCGATTACCATACTTGGATCAACAAGAAGCTCGGTGGGGACCTCAGCACCATCAGAAAGATAGCTGGCACGTACTTCAAGGAGGCGCTAAGGCACTCCCTGAAGGCGGTAGGAGGCAACGCCGATAAGGTAAATTTCGTGCTCGGCTCAGAACTCTACGAAAAATTAGGTCTCAGCTATCTTGAGGACATAATACGCGTGTCGAAGAAGCTCTCGCTTGCAAGGGCGAAAAGGAGCATAACAATAGCCGGCAGGAAGGAGGGCGAGTCTATAAGCTTTGCACAGCTGTTGTATGCGCCCATGCAGGTAGCTGACATATACGGCCTGAAGGTGAACCTCGCCCACGCAGGCATGGACCAGAGGAAGGCCCACGTGGTGGCTCTGGAAGTGTCCAAGGAGTTCGGCACGGAACCCGTTGCGGTGCATCACCATCTTATCTCAGGAATCCACATAACCGAAGCGCAGAGGGCCAAGGTGCTTGCGGCCAAGGCCGCTCATGACAGGGGGATGCTGGAGCAAGAGTTGATAGACATCAAGATGTCGAAATCCAATCCGTCCAGCGCGATCTTCGTGCACGATTCCGAAGAGGAAATAAGGAAGAAGATAAATGGCACATTCTGCCCTATAAACGAGACAGAGGTCAATCCGCTCATCGATATGGTAAACTTCATAGTCTGGCCATACTTCGTCAGGAACAACCTTCCGTTCGAGATCGAGAACAGAAAGAAGAACACTAAGGCTACATTCGGGACACCTGAAGAGTTTGAGGCAGCCTATCGGAGGGGCGAGGTGCATCCTCTCGACCTAAAGGGCTTCGTTTCAGACGCGCTCGTATCAATACTGGGTCCTGCAAGAAAGTATTTCCTGGAAGGCGTCGGCAAGAAGTACCTGGATGAGATGAAGGAGATAAAAATAACCAGATAGCCATAACTGCATACTTGCCCCAGCACATCTCGTGCGCCAGATATAAAGGCTTAAATGCGTTATGTGAGATGTTTAAATATCTGGAATGCAGCATATAGGTATGTGGTGGAATGGCAAAAAACATACTGATAATGGAATCCGAGTCTTCCGCGCGCCGCGGCGCGCATGCGCTCGACATGTCCGAGCTGTACCGCCAGATGAAGAAAGGGCGAAACTACAAGGTTTGCGTGTTCGGCCAAGCCCTTAAAGGCGTACCTAAGGATACCTGCATCAAGAGATCCGAGATATACAGGAACAAGTTCGACGCCATAATACTCAACTCGCTTAAGGACGTGATGTACGTCAAGACGTACAGGCTCTTCCACATGAAAGGTTCAACGAAGTACATATACGTAGACAGGGACGGCGTTCTTGACCAGCTGATGGCAGTCAGGTTGAAGAAACTGCTGCCGCGGTTCCTTGTAAGGTGGAACCTTTTCCTGAACATGTCCGCATGGCTGGACCACTATATCGCGGTTTCAGCAGAAGAGCAGCGCTACGCGGTAGAGCATTTCGACGGCATGGGAACCAAGGTGCACGTTCTTGCTCACGGAAAGTCGTCTGCCGTCGACACGACGAAGCTCGCCGAAGAGTGCAGGCACATAATAGAAAGGGGCTAGCCGGAATCGCTCCTGCCTACAAGTTAAATTTGTTCGTTGCCATACTCTTTCCTATGGGTGTTTAGAATCGCAAGAATACTGGTTATGGAAAGCGGTTCCTTCGGCGCGCTGGGAGGCGCAGCGAAGGACACATATTGGCTGTACTCCTATCTAAAAAAGGAGCTCAGGGGTGCCGAGATAGACGTCTACGGCGACCTTTCTGGCATAGGCCCGAATGTC
>DAHXNT010000063.1 GCA_027365215.1 Microcaldota archaeon | reverse complement strand
CGCACTCATCAGACATCCTCTCCAATGATTTCAGCTTCTCGCCGTCGGACGATATCTGGCCGGATATGCCATTCATGTCGGCTTCGGTCTGCTTCGCCTCGGTCTCGAACCCGATTATCTCCGCTTCCCTCCTTCCTATTTCTGACGTAGCTGCTGAAATCTCGCTCTCAATCGAGGCCGTTGCCTGCATTATCTTCTGCCTTTCCGATTCTACTGCCGCTATCCTCTTCTCTATCATTGCGGGATTCTGCATCTTCCTGACTTCGCCGCCGGTCACAGTGCCAGAAGGCTCTATGAGCTCGCCTTCCAGTGTCACGTACCTGCGCCTGCCGAGTCCAGCCCTTTTTGCCTCAGCTATGCTGCCGATTATGTAGGTATTGGAGAACACGAACCTGAACGCCTTCTCGTACTTCTTATCGAACTTCACGTGGTCCATGAGCGGGTCCATCTTCTGGTCGTCCTTGTCCTGCACGGCTATCTCATCCAGCGGTATGAACGTGGCCCTGCCGAGGTGCTTCTGCTTGATTACGGATATGGCCTTGTCAGCGGTAGCCATCGAATCTACTATGAAGTAGTTCAGCCTTGCTGATGAGGAGGCGAACACCGCGTTCTCGTATCCATTCTCGATATCGCAGAGATCCAGAGCCCTGCCGAAGAAGCCGGATTTCAGAGACGTCTTGAGCGCCGTGCCCATCTTGTCGAATGCACCGCCGGCATATGCGAGCTGCTCCTTCAGGTTGAGCACTTCAACGTCCAGTTTTTCGAGGCCCTTCCTCGCCTCTGCCTTCTTGCCCTGCATCTCTTCGAACTTCTCCCTCGCCTTTTCCGCGGCGGCCTTTGCCGCTGCATGTTTCTCACTTAGCGATTTGGCTTCCTCCTTCAGCTTCTTCTCAGCTTCTGAAAGCTCTGCCAGCCTAGAGTTCAGGGCGGATATCTGGTCTATGTAACCGCTGCTCTCTGCGCGGAGAGCTGCGAGCCTCGCGGTCATTTCCCTGAGCTTGGTGTCAGCCTTCTCAACCTTCAGCTTAGACGCGTCGAACCCCTTCTGATAGTCGGAGTAGTCCTGGCCGTCCTGTACCTCTATCACCTTGGATTCCATTGATGAAAGCTCCTTTTCTGCGTTGGCGACGGTCGCTTCGTTCGACTTTACCTTCTCCTCTATTGAGGCATGCTCCGCCTTGAGCGATTCCACCCTGCCTTCCGACTTGCCCTTGTCTGTCCGCATCGCGGCGATGCTGGACTCCATTACCGCTATCTGCTTGCCTATCTCGTCAAGCTTCCTGTTCGTGTTGCCCAGCTCTATCGAGTGCTCGTTGAGCTTCTTCGAATCCATCTCCTTCTTCTTTGTTAGGGACGACGTCTTCGCGTCGAGTTCGAGCGCCTTCGCGGACAGCGTCCCCTTCTGCTCCGCCTTCTCCTTGTGCGACGCGGACGCCTTCTTGTACTCGTCTTCCGCCTGCACCTCCCTGTGCTTGAGCACCGTGTAATTCATCGACTTTATGCTTGCCGAGAGCCTCATGTACTCCTCGGCGTCGTTCTTTTCCTTCTCGAGGTCCTTCAGGAATCCGAGCCTTTCGTGGAGCATTATGTTGGCCTCGTTTATCTTCGACTCGACCTTCTCGAGCTCCTTCATGGAAGACGCCTTCTTGTCGTTGAACTCCTTGATCCCTGCAGCGATCTCTATGAGCTCCCTCCTCCCCTTCGGATCAAGGTCTAGGAACCTCACGATCTCGCCTTGCGCTATCGTGTTTACCTCGCTCAGCTCGCTATTGTGCGCGCGAAGCATGTCCAGTATCTCCTGCCTTGTCACTCTCACACCGTTGAGCCTGTACTTCACCTTGTTGTTCGAGCTTATCGTCTTCGATACCTCGACGTCGGCGTCCCCCGCGAACGTGAGCTTGACGTTGGCCCTCTTCAGGCCGTCCTCTCCGGGCTTCGCGCTGTTGTTTATGAGCTGAAGGTACGAGTTGACGCGCATCCTCTTCTGCGAGAGTTCGCCCAGGGCGAACAGTATCGAGTCGCATATGTTGGACTTCCCGGAGCCGTTGGGACCCACTACGCAGTTGAAGCCTGTGCTAAAGTTTATCCTCGCATGCCTGAAAGACTTGAAATTGTTCAGTACGAGTGACTCTAAGTGCAGCATGCAACCAGGTCTCGTGTCGCCTATAACTATTATACAGCAATGTTTTTTATTGCTTCCTTGAGTCTGCCTTCCCGACAGCGGCGTCATGCATCCTGAGCGCGAGCATGGAATCGAGGTGCTGCGCAAGCACGTAGCCCTTTATCACCCTGCCTTCGGTCACAGCCACCATGGCGCTCTCTTCGTTCCTCATTATGTCTATGATATCTGGCACCGGCGTGCCCGCACGCACTGAGGGTATCTGCTTGCTTATGTCCATCGCGGTCACGGCCTTTCCCGAGGGCTTCCGCAGCGACTGGTATGATATGGATGGTATGTACCTTATTCCGTCGGGCGCACTGAATAGTATTATGTGCGTGTGCATCTTCATCATGGCCTCGTGTATCTGGCGTATGGTCCACGAGGGCCTGGCGGTTATGAACGAGGTCGACATGAGGTCTCTCGCGCGCATTCCCTTCGAGTACTCCTTCGCATAGGTAGCCTGCATCTCGGACTGGGCTCCCGAATATATGAACATCGCCATTATCAGGTCGATTATGACTACGAACTCCCTGTACGCGAAGGAGTAGCTGCTCATGAAGAACGCAGCGAATACCAGGGTGCCGACCACGAAGACGGAGGTCAGCACCTTGCTGACCTTGACGCTTATCAGCGTGGAATCGAAGAAGCTGCGCGTCTTCTGCAAATAGCTTCTCAGTATGCGGCCGCCGTCCAATGGGAACCACGGTATCAGGTTGAGCACGCCGAGCAGTATGTTTATCA
>DAHXNT010000062.1 GCA_027365215.1 Microcaldota archaeon | reverse complement strand
CTGTCTGTGGCCCTTTCCATGGCCAGCGCGCTCGGCATGAGGATTGTAGACGAGCCGCAGCCGATGAGGAAGGAGGTGGTGGACGGCAGCGACCCCAGCGCGTTCCAGAGGAGCACGCTCATAGCCCTCGAGGGAAGCATAGGGGCCGACGGTAGCAAGATAAGCGTGCCCTCGCTCTTCCTTGAAGAGGAATCATGCGGCATAGAGGAAAGGCACGAAGGCAGCATAGTCTACAACGCCGACAGGCTCGGCATACCTCTCATAGAGATAGACACGGACCCTACTATAAAGACGCCACTTCTCGCGAAGAGCGTGGCTCTCAGGCTCGGGACGATGCTGAGGCTGACCGGAAAGGTGCAGAGGGGCATAGGCACCATAAGGCAGGACGTCAACGTCTCGATAAGGGGCGGCGTGAGGGTCGAGATAAAGGGCATGCAGGAGCTCGATACGATGCATACGTTCATCGAGAACGAGGTAGTGAGGCAGCAGGCGCTTCTCGAGATAAGGGACGAGCTCAGGAAGAGGAAGGCGAGCGTATCGAAGCCGGTGCGCGCCGACAATGTGTTCAAAGGCACGGCTGCAAGGATAATAAAGGAGCAGATGGAAATGGGCGGCGAGGTCTATGCGGTTGCGCTTCATGGGTTCTCAGGCCTCATCGGCAAGGAGGTCAACCCGAAGAGGAGGCTGGGCACCGAGATAAGCGACTATGTGAAATTTACAGGCGTCAAGGGAATAATCCACAGCGACGAGGATCTCAAGAAGTACGAGATAAGCGAGGGCGAGATCGCCGCGCTGAGGAAGCTCCTCGGGATGAAGGAGCAGGACGCATTCGCGATAATTGCATGCCCCAAGGAGAACGCCGCACAGGCGCTGAAGATGTTCGAGCTCAGGGCCGGCTATGCGATAGAAGGGGTCCCTCTCGAGACGAGGGGCGTGGCGGATACCGAACTGTGCACTACCAAGGTGCTAAGGCCCCTGCCGAGCGGCTCCAGGATGTATCCAGAGACTGACATAAGGCCGATAACGATAACCAAGGCGATGCTCAAAGAGGCGCAGATTGCCGCTCCGGACATCGAAAATGAAAGGAAGGCGCTCGTAAAATCCATCGGAGAACGCCTTACCGAGCAGATGTTGACATCGCAATCGCTGAGCATGTTCAAAAGGATAACGAACGAAACAAAGGTGCAGCCGGACTTCGTGGCCAACATACTTCTCCAGAAGTTCGTGGAGCTGAGAAGGAACGGGTTCGACGCCTATTCCATCGGCGCTGACAGGCTTGAGGAGATATTCAGGCTCTACGAAAAGAAGGAAATAACGAAGCAGGGCATCGAGGAATTGCTCAAGGCCGCGAGCACAGACCAAAGCGAGATAGTCAAAATCGTAAAGAAGAAAGCCCTGGCCAGGGTGACCGGGAGCGCTCTTGAGAAGATGATAAGGGAGATAAAAAGCGAGAGGAAGCCGGCAAGCGCCGACATGCTCAGGAAGATCGTCATGGAGAAGCACAGGCTCGTCATCGACGGAGAGGAGCTCAACGCCGTGATAAGCAAAATTTACAAATGAGCGCTGCGCTTATCTGCCCTTCCTTCCGAAAATCCTTGAGAAGACGCCGTGCCTCTTAACTTCAATCGGCTGGTTCCTGTACCTTATGTCCCAGACGAGCCCCGGGACCTTCGTCACGATTTCTATGTTTGGGTCGTCCCTGAGCCTCTGTGCGCTGCTCTTGCCGCTGCCGGTCTTTTCCGTATTCTGAACCCTTGCATCGGCATTGTCGCTGCCGCTATTGACGTTTTCCTTCTGCTCATGCGGCCTGTCGCCCGCGTAATAAATTGTATATCCCTGGCCCTTTTCCTCGTACATTGTGCCACCTGCCCTATTGTTTTGTTTATCTGTTCCTGCCGTTCGCGGCCACGATCGGTGCCGTGGTTATCCTGCCGAACTTGGTGCCTATGTGGTTTGCGATGAACGTCGCCGCGTTCTGCGGCTCCATCCTGTCCTTGAAACGCGTCATGAGGAGTATGCTGCTGCCCGGGTTCTCGGCCTCTATGTCGACCTCCGCCACGCTGTTCAGCCTTATTATCCTATTGACGAGCTCGTCGAGATCGGCACCAGCCTTCGCCCCTGAGAGGCGCATCCTGTAAAATCGCTTGCCGCTGTTCATTATGACCAACCTGCATCCAGCCTTTTCTATATTATTTCCATTCATACGGAACCACCATGAATGTTATGCTGTTACCGCGCTTAAAGAAAAGAGGGTAGGGAAAAAAAGACGAATCATTAATGGGCTCTGGCCAGCTGTGGGTCTTGTTGGAGTGGAGTTGGCAAAAACGACTAGTCTAAGCCAGAATGCCTTCAGATGCTCTTTCCCTACCATACTAACTATACGACATACCTCTTATATATACGGTTTGCCCCGAAATGTGCATTCATGCATGATAGTTAAGCATATTAAACTAGATAATACTGCGTTTTATGTAGAAAATGTAGTTATATACCCATAGGTTCATAGGAAAAGATAATACATAAACTTGCACGAACCATCAGCAATACATAAATATATTGCCTATAAGCATATGCGGCATATCGGCTAGCAGCTCTCGTCAAGTATTAGAAGACGCCGAACTTCTTCTTGCCCTTGCCATCGAGGCTCTTGAACCTCTCGATGAGGTCCTGCTGCTCCTTGCTGACGTGCTTGGGCATGTCCACGATTATGCTGACAATCAGGTCGCCATGGCCCCTGCCCCTGAAGGCCGGCATGCCCTCGCCGTCCATGATGAGCTTGGTGCCGGTCTGGCTCCCCATCTCGACCTTCACGTTCCTCTTGCCTGAGAGGGTCTCCACTTCCGCGTCACCGCCTAGTATGGCGGTGTAGAACGGAACGTGCACTTCCGTAAAGAGGGCATTGCCCTCCCTCTTG
>DAHXNT010000061.1 GCA_027365215.1 Microcaldota archaeon | reverse complement strand
CGCGTTTGACCGCTCCGCCATCCCTGCATGCTTATATGTTAATATTGATTATTTAAATACTGTTTCCTCGGCATTGCATTGGTTCTTGCCCTTACTCCATAAGTGTCCCTGCCTGACGGCAAATACACTTGATGATATAGTATATCCCTTAATATATATACTTTTCCAAGCATTTTTCTCTGTTATATTTAAAGCTTGTCGTTCATCTATTTTTGTGCTCTTTCAGGAGTGGACAGGTAGTGGATGCATCTGCAGTCATAATATATAAGGGTGTTGCTTGACGGTAATGGCCGGCGCGGCGAAGCCCGCGGCGCCGTTTGACTTGAAACGGAAGCTAGACGAACTGCCCGTGGAGCTGAGGCTTAGGGCTATAGACAGGCTGAAAGTGCTCAGGCTTAAGCATAGGAAGGGGGCATGGCCCAGGTTCCTGCTTCTCCTTGCGCTCATAGGCCCGGGCATACTTGTCATGGTCGCAGACAATGACGCCGGCGGGGTCATAACGTATGCGCAGTCCGGTTCCATTTTCGGCATCGGCTTCTTCATACCCCTGATGGTGCTCATGATACCTGTGGCATATCTCGTACAGAGCATGACGGTAAGGCTGGCGGCCGTAACGAGGAGGGGCCATGCGGAGATGATATGGCGGAGGTACGGCAGCTTCTGGGGCGCGTTCTCGCTCATTGACCTCCTCGTGGCCAACTCCCTCACCCTTGTCACCGAGTTCATAGGCATAACGTTCGGCATGAGCATATTCGGGGTCAAGCCGGCGATAGCCGTGCTTGTCGGGATAGCCTTCGTGTCGGTGATAATGCTCACGCTCAGGTACCACAAATGGGAGAGGGCGAGCCTGATCGTAGCGTTCTTCAACATGATATTCATACCTCTCGTTTTCTTCGCGCATCCGGACTGGTCGCTGGTTGCGAGCACCTTCCTCACCTGGCACATCAACAACGGCATAACTCCCATCTTCATCTACGTGCTGCTCGCCAACCTCGGCACCACCATAGCGCCGTGGATGCTCTTCTTCCAGCAGAGCTCTGAGGTGGACAAGGGAACGGTGCCTGAGGACATAGGCGCGGGCAAGCGTGACACGTTCATAGGCGCGTGCATAATGTCAGTAGTCGCGATATCGATAATGGTGCTGGCTGGCACGCTGGTGTTCGGCGCCGGCGCGAACGCCGACATCTACAACATAGGCTACATACTCAGCACGATATCCAGCAAGGTGGGCATGCTGCCGGTCAAGCTCTTCGCCCTTGGCCTGATAGACGCGGGCCTGATATCCGCGATAGCGCTCACCGCAAGCACCTCCTGGGCCGTGGGCGAGGCCTTCGAATGGCCGAAGAGCATAAACCTGCCTCTACTACAGGGCAGGAAGTTCTACGCGCCTGGATTCATCAGTATGCTCATCGCAGCCGGCATAGTCCTGATACCGAACCTCCCGCTGGGCTTCCTAAACATAACGGTGCAGGTCGTGGCTTCTATCTTCATGCCTGCCGCTCTGCTGTTCCTGCTGCTGCTCGCCAACGACAAGGACGTCATGGGCAAATACGTCAACAAGGCGTGGGAGAATGTGGCGGTAATAGCGATAATGCTGGTGCTCGTCACGATGAGCGGGATCTACGGCCTTTCCGTGGTATTCCCTAACATGTTCTAGGTGGTAAAATGGCATTTGACGAAAAGGATTACGGTTTCATAAAGAATGAGGACGAATGGAATAGCTTCCTGAAGAGAGAGAAGATAATGGACTACTCGAAGGTGCCCGTGCCCAGGGCGCGCATAAGGGGCTGGGTCAGGATTGCGCTCCTCCTTCTGGAGGCGTACATAAGCGCGATGGTCGTGATAGTAATCCTCGGGTTCATGCATATCATCTGACTTCAGGGTGCGCCTCCTCTATTATGCGCCTGTACCCTGCGACAACGCCAGTGAAATCGAACTTCCGTGCGAATGCGAGCGCGTGAGCGCCCATGCGGATGCGCAGCTCTGCATCCTCATGCAACTTCATGAACTTCTCCGCAAAGTCTTCTAAGTCCCCGTGCCTGTACACCAGGCCGTTGTGCCCGTCCCTGACCAGCCGCTCGATCGGAGAACCTCCGAGAACTGTGTTGATCTTGTCGTTCAGCAGTACCGGGATGCCGCAGGCCATCGCCTCAAGCATGCTCCTGCCGCTGCTCTCCCACTCAGAGGTTGACACTGCGAAGGCAGAGCTGTTGTACAGCTTGACAAGGTCGTCGTCAGCCTTGAAGCCGAGGAACTCGACGTTCTTCGAGATACCGAGATTCGAAGCCATGGACCTGTACGTTTCCGCGTCCGGACCTTCGCCGGCTATCTTCAGCAGCACAGCGGAAGAATTGATGCCTGAGCGCTTTGCTGCCCTGGCAACCCCTTTCAGCAGGAACGAGAGCCTCTTCTGCGTCTCCTCGAGCCTGCCCGCGTATACCGCAGCAGACCCGCGGTCGTGCATATTCAGCGGCTTGAAATTCGGATGCGGCGCCCTCGGTATATATGTCAGCTTCGCGCCAGTCCCGCGAAAGAACCGCTCAGCATCATTCATCTGCGTGGTTGATATCGCGACATAGCAGTCCAGCCAGCGGCTCATACGCTTGAACATGTGCAGCTCGTAAGACTTTGAGAAGAATTCCCTTACCTCTTTCGCGCCCTTGGCGCGCTTATGGGAGCGCGCCGAATTGGCAAATTTTTCAAACGGCTCGGGATTGCTGAAAACGCTGATACGCGCGCCGTATGACACCAGCCTCTTCAATGGGCTTGAATAGTAATGCGTTATGACTCCTGCCCTATCCGTATATATGGTAAACGGCTCTCTTCCTGTTTTCCTGATGTACTGCTCTACGACCAGCGAGTCCCTTATGGAATTCAGGAGGATTATATCATAGGGCTTGGCAAGCAGTTCGCTC
>DAHXNT010000005.1 GCA_027365215.1 Microcaldota archaeon | reverse complement strand
ATAAAGAAGTTCAGCAAGTAGCGGCGATAGGTTGACGATTGAAACACATTGCGATTAGGTGGCATCATGGTCGAATTGGAGGAAAGGGAGCAGGAGAAGACGGAGAACAAGTTCGGGAAGGTGGAAGCCGATTCCACAGGCATGCCTGCGGAGCTTATGGATTTCTTCCACGGCGACGAGATACGGGCAAGGGTGTTCTACGACAAGTACGCCGCAAGGGACAAGGACACGGCCGATGGCGCGGTGATCGAGAAGACGCCGTTGGAGATGTGGAAGAGGGTGGCTAGGGAAATATCCATGGTTGAGCCTGACGCCGTCAGGGCGGAATGGGAGGAGAAGTTCTACTGGCTGCTCAGGGACTTCAGGTTCGTGCCCGGCGGCAGGATCATGTTCGGCGCGGGGGCTAACAGAAGGGCCACGCTGCTCAACTGCTACGTAATACCCATGAAGGAGGACAACATAGAGTCGATATTCGACTGGTGCAAGGAGGCCGCGAGGACATACAGCTTCGGCGGCGGCGTAGGTGGCGACATATCCGTGCTGAGGCCGAAGGGCGCGCCGGTAAACAACTCGGCCATAGTCTCTTCGGGCGCCGTATCATTCATGAACCTAATGAGCGAGACCACGCACACGATAGGCCAGTGGGGCAGGCGCGGAGCGCTGATGATAACGATGGACGTGAGCCATCCTGACATATTCGACTTCGTCAGAGTGAAGAGGGATATGAAGAGCGTCAGGTACGCCAATATAAGCGTCAAGATAACTGACGAGTTCATGAAGGCTGTGGAGAGCGATTCGGAGTTCAAGCTCAGGTTCGAGAATCCGAAGTATGCGCTGCCTGACGGCAACGTGAAGAAGATAGAGAGGACGATAAGGGCCAGAGATCTCTGGAACGAGCTCGTTAAGTCGGCAAGGGACTGGGCCGAGCCTGGGCTTGTCTTCTGGGACACGATGAGGAGGATGTCGCCCAGCGAATACAACGGCATGGAAATCATATCTACTAACCCGTGCTCGGAGCAGCCGCTGCAGGCGTACGGTGCGTGCGACCTCGGCAACATAAACCTGTCGTATTTCGTGACGAAGCCGTTCCAGGACAGCGCCGACATCAACTGGGAGGAGCTGGACCGCACTGTGAGATACGGCACCAGGTTCCTCGATGACGTCCTCGAGTACAACATGGACAGGCACCCGCTCAAGGAGCAGCGCATGGCCGCGGAAAGCAGCAGGAGGATCGGACTCGGGGTGACCGGGCTGGCTGACATGCTCATAAAGCTGAAGATAAAGTACGACAGCGACAAGGCATTGGCATTCGTGGACAATCTCTTCAACCGCATAAAGAGGGTCGCATACGACGAGAGCACCGAGATCGCGAAGGAGAAGGGCACGTTCAAGGCATTCGACAAGGATAAGCATCTTACCATGCCGTTCGTCATGAACCTAGACGCGGACATAAAGGAGAAAATCGCGAAGAACGGCCTCAGGAACGTTGCGATACTCACGATCCCGCCGGTGGGCAGCGGCTCGGTTCTTGCAGGTACTTCCAGCGGCATAGAGCCGGTATTCGCGTTCAGCTACACGCGCAGGTCCGAGTCCCTGAGCAAGGAGCAGTTCAAGGTCTATCACCCGCTGGTCGTGGAGTACATGGAATCCAACGGCATAGCGAGCGAGGCGGACCTGCCGGACTTCTTCATACCATCGCACAAGATAAACCCCGAGTTCAGGGTAAAGATGCAGGGCGTCATACAGAGGCATGTCGACTCCGCGATCTCGTCAACGGTCAACCTGTCGAGCGATGCGACCATCGAAACCGTGGCCAACATATACATGCAGGCGTGGAAGACGGGCTGCAAGGGCATAACGGTCTACAGGGAAGGCTCGAGAGAGGGCATCCTGATAACCGAAGAGGCTTCGAAGAAGAAGGAGGCCGCAAGCGAAGCGCAGCAGCAGGCAAGCCTGCCGAAGGCGCAGCTGAACTGGCCGAGGCCGCAGCTCCTCTACGGGTCCACCGTCAAGCTTAACGTCCAGCAGGGCACGCTATACGTGACGGCCAACTTCGACCAGACAGGTCAGATAAGGGAGGTGTTCATAGACCTGGGCAAGGCAGGCACGGAGGACAAGAGCTATTGCGAAGCGATAGGCAGGATGCTGAGCAAGTACCTTCAGTCCGGAGGCAACATCCACGAAGCGGTGAACAGCCTGAAGGGCATAAGGTCGAACAACGTGTTCTGGAACAACGGGCTCAAGCTCTATAGCATACCAGACGCAATAGCAAAGGGGCTGGAGATGATAATCAGCATGCCTGCGAAGGGCGCGCCCCTGATAACCACTCCAGACATACAGCCGGGCCAGCAGATGCCGCTCACTGAAGCCGAAATCAAGCGTGAGGCGGCCGATGACGAGGCGGCCGATGACGAGGCGGCCGAGGACGAAGCGGCGGAGCACGGTCACGAGGGCCCAGATTCGGACAAGCCCGCGGGCCTCAGCGTATGCCCGCAGTGCCACGAGGAAACCCTAGTAAACGAGAACGGCTGCTACGTCTGCAAGTCATGCGGCTTCACGAAGTGCGAATGAGCGCCGCGCTCCGTGCCGCAAACCTGCGGCTCCAGAAATGTTTATATAGATTTGCGAGTTAACTACTATAGCAAAGAGCAAAGGTAGTAAGGAAAGGCAGCAAGGCAACAAACGGATAGGTTGCTCATTTTCCCGTAATCACTGCGTTCGCAGGAGGGGTAATATAATGGAAAGCGAGATGCTTAAGAAGCTCAGCTCCTTCATAGAGGAGAACAAGGGCAAGCGCAAGTTCACGCAGAGCGTAGACCTTGCGATAAACTTCACGAACATAGACTTCAGCAAGCAGGAGAACAGGCTCAACCTCGACGTGAGGCTTCCGAACGGAAGGGGCAAGTCGCTGAACGTCGTGGTGTTTGCGGACGACAAGAAGATAGTGGATTCAGCCGCGAGCCTTGGAGCCAAGGTAATATCCGGTTCGCAGATACAATCGATGGCGAACGACAAGACAGCGCTCAACGAGCTGCTCGCCTCAACGCTGCTGGCGCAGCCGAGCCTGATGCCGCAGATAGCGCGTTCCCTGGGAGCGTTCCTGGGGCCTAGGAACAGGATACCTAAGCCTCTCATGGGCTCGGACGTTGACGCCGCGATAGGCGCGGCCTCGAGCACGATTACGATAAAGAGCAAGGGCAAGAACCTGCCCACGGCCCACTGCAGCGTGGGCGTGGAGAGCATGGATGCCGAAAAGATAGCCTCCAACATAGACGCGGTGCTGAGCACCGTCTCGAAGAAGGTGGGCAAGCAGAACATAAAGTCGATGTTTGTGAAGATGACCATGAGCAAGCCGCTCAGGCTGATCTGAGCTATGAAGCAAGGGCGCTAGAATGGCAGTACTAACGAAGCAGCAAAAGGCCAAATTCGTCGAAGACGTAAAGTCGGCTCTACAGTCCTACTCGACAGTGGGCATAGTGCAGCTGACCGGGGTGCCGGACAAGCTGCTCCAGCTCTCGAGGAACAGGCTCAAGCCCGACATAAAGTTCGTCCTCGGAAGGAAGACGCTTCTGCTGCGCGCGCTCGAATCGATAGAGCAGGGCAAGGATCTGGCCGCGAACGTAACCGATACCTCGGCTCTGGTATTCACCAACCTTTCGCCGTTCGAGCTGCACAAGCGCTTGCATTCAAACGAGCTTAAGCTGGCGGCGAAGCCGAAGCAGACAGCCCCGTCATCCATAAGCATAGAGGCAGGCGAGACCGCGATACCCCCTGGACAGGGAGTTACGGACCTCAAGGCAGCAGGCATAGACGTTCAGATACAGAAGGGCAAGGTTACAATAGGAAAGAGCAAGGTGCTTGTGGAGAAGGGCCAGGTGATAAGTCCGGCAGTGGCGAAGGCGCTCAGGCTCCTCGACTTCAGGCCGTTCACCGCCTCGATATCGCCTGCGGTCGCCCTATCCGGCAAGATGCTGTTCACGCGCGAGATACTTTCGATCAATTCCCAGAGCGTAGGCATGGACATATCCGTTGCGTTCGCGAAGGCGCTCTCTCTCAGTACAGGAGCGAACATAGTCAACAGGTACACGATAAGGCCGATGATAGGCAAGGCGTACTCGAACGCGATAGCCATAGGCGTGGAGAGGGCACTGTACGAGCCGGGGATAATAGAGAGGCTGCTCGCCAAGGCCGGCCTGCAAGCGTCACAAATAAATAGTATCGTGAAATAATAATCACGAATCACGCTGATAATAGGTGAAATGTATGGAATACGTATATGCTGCATTGCTTTTGGATGCCGCGAAGAAGGAGATAAGCGCCAGCAGCCTGATGGATGTCGTCAAGGCAGCGGGCATGTCGCCTGACGAGGCAAGGGCGAAGGCAGTAGCCGAGGCGCTCAAGGGCGTCAACATCGAGGAGACGATAAAGAACGCAAGCGTTCTTCAGGCAGCCGCTCCGGCAGCCGCGGCCTCATCCGCACCAGCAGCTGGCGCGAAGAAGGAGGAGAAGAAGTCCGCCACGGAAGAGAAGGCGAGCGAGGAGCAGGCGGCAGGAGGCCTTGCGGGACTGTTCGGCTGACCCCATCATTGGGGCAGTCCGGAAGCTCGTGGCGCCGCGTTGTTTTTGTAACCCTGTTCAAGCGGCGCACGGCAATCAATAAATAGCTGAGTCTCGATAGACGTAACACAGGCGTTTTTATGAAGGTATGGGTAGATAAACCGAAGTGCACCGGATGCGCGCACTGCCACGACGTGTGCCCCGTAGCCGTATTTGAGATGAAGGACACGAACGCGGCGGACGTCAACAGCGATGTCGCTCCCCCGGAGCAGCAGTGGAAGGGTCAGGAGGATCCTACCGTCTACGCCAAGTGGAAGGACGTGCAGGACGGCCACAACCACTTCAAGGAGAAGTCGGTAGCGGTCAACGGCGAGGCGTGCATACTCTGCCAGGCGTGCCTGATAGAGTGCGAGGGCGAGTGCATACACATCGTCGACGACAACAACACGCAGTACGATTCCATATACAAGTAGCCCGTATGCCTGCATGCAGGCATGCACCTGATTCTACTTATTCCTGGCGCAGGTTTTTATCCCTTGAAGTAAATCTACTTAGCGCGATGGCTGATCCTCCTGCGCATAACGCGCAGGCATGCACGATCGCACGCAAACGGTGCGCACATGATAGAACACCTTGAGAAGCCGTTCGACGACGAGGAGAGCCTCGGCTCGATGAACAGGTACGTCAGGGAATGGTTCACCTCGAACTTCAAGGAGCTCACGCCGCCGCAGAAATTCTCGTTCAAGCTCATACGCGACAGGAAAAGCCTCCTGATAACCGCCCCGACCGGCTCCGGCAAGACAATGTCGGCGTTCACGAGCGTCATAAGCCACCTGTTCGACTACAGCCTTGCCGGCAAGCTCGAGGACAAGGTCTACTGCCTGTACATATCGCCCCTGAGGGCGCTTAACAATGACATATACAACAACCTGACGAAGCCCCTTGAAGAGATATACGATGTGATAAAGAAGGAGAAGGGGGTCGACATGATAAGGGATGGCGTGCGGAAGGTGACGATAGCCGTAAGGACCGGCGACACCCCGCAGAGCGACAGGCGAAAGCAGCTGCTCAACCCGCCCAACATACTGGTAACGACCCCGGAATCGCTCGCCATAATACTCAACTCGGAGAAGCTCATAGAGAAGTTCAACTCTCTGGAGTACGTGATTGTCGACGAGATACACGAGCTCGCTAACAACAAGCGCGGGGTTCACCTCGCGCTGTCTCTGGAGAGGCTGGCCGACATTGTGGGCCACAATCCCACAAGGATAGGCCTGGGCGCGACCCTGCACCCTCTAGACGAGGCCGCGAAGTTCCTCGTCGGCTACGAGAAGGGGGCGCCAAGGGACTGCGTGGTCGTCGACGCCTCGTGGAGCAAGAAGCTCGACGTAACTGCGATGAGCCCGGTCAAGGACATAATAAGCGTGCCGGAGGCACAGTTGGAAAACGCGCTTTACAAGGAGATAAACGGCATAATAAAGAAGAGCAAGACGGCGCTCATCTTCACG
Organism: Microcaldota archaeon; assembly: GCA_027365215.1. Taxonomy (GTDB): domain Archaea; phylum Micrarchaeota; class Micrarchaeia; order Micrarchaeales; family Micrarchaeaceae; genus JAMCYG01. The sequence goes on along the minus strand of DAHXNT010000005.1, from coordinate 13,399 downwards.
AACACTAGGAGCGGGACTGAGCGCGTGGTATTCAACCTGAAGAAGAGGTTCAAGTACGGCGAGGGCGACGTCGCGGCGCATCACGGGTCGCTGTCCAGGCAGTCGCGCCTGGAGGTGGAGGACATGCTGAAGAAGGGTGCGCTCCGCTGCGTCGTGTCATCGACAAGCCTCGAGCTCGGCGTCGACATAGGCACGATAGACAACGTCATACAGCTCGGATCGCCGAAGAGCGTCACGAGGGCCGTCCAGAGGATAGGCAGGGCGGGCCATTCGTACAAGGCGGTGGCGAAGGGCGAGATGATAGCTATGAACAGGGACGACCTAGTCGAGGTGTCCGTAATGCTTGACGCGGCGAGGAAGAAGCACCTCGACGCATTCACGGTTCCGAGGGACCCGCTGGACGTGCTGTCGCAGCACATAGTCGGGATGGCGATAAGCAAGAAGTGGAACATCGATGATGCGTACAACGTCATAAGGCGCGCATATCCATACAGCGATCTCGACAGGGACGACTTCATGTCGCTGATAAACTACCTCGCGGGCAATTACGTCGGCCTTGAGAGCAGAAGGGTGTACGGCAAGATATGGTACGACGACAAGACCAACATGATAGGCAGGCGCGGCAAGCTCGTCAAGGTAATATACATGCTCAACCTCGGCACCATACCCGACGAGGTGGCGGTGAACGTGTTCGTCGGCGCCAAATGGGTCGGCAACATAGAGGAGGAATTCCTTACGAGGCTAAAGCAGGGGGACATCTTCGCGCTGGGCGGCAGGCTCTACGAGTTCCAGTATGCGAAGGGCATGAAGGCGTACGTGCGGGAGGCAAAGTCCAGCAGCCCCACGATACCGCCGTGGTTCTCTGAGCAGCTCCCCCTGAGTTACGAGCTCGCCAACGAGATAGGCGAATTCAGGGGAGGGCTAGCGAAGCTGATAACCGCGGAACTGAAGGGCAAGAAGGCGCCGCTGATACGCAAGTCGATGAGGGTGTCGAAGAAGGTAGACGCTTACCTATCGGCGATGCCTGTCGACGCGAACGCAAAGGAATCGATGTACGGATATTTCCTCGAGCAGCTCCTGTTCGCGAAGGAGGTGCCGAGCAACACCTCGCTACTTGTGGAGCGCACCAAGGACATAGAGGAGGGTAGGGAATACCTGATCTTCCATTCCCTGTTCGGCAGGCGCGTGAACGATGCGTTCTCCAGGACGATAGCTATACTGCTGAGCGAGGAGCTCGACATGGACCTGAACATAATGGTGAACGACAACGGCTTCGCCATATACGCGAAGGGCGGAATGGGCATAACGAAGAAGATAATCGACGACGTAATCGACGAGGTCGGCAGGTCTGACATAAGGTCCCTGCTCAGGAGGAACATAAGGAACACCGAGATGATGAGAAGGAAGTTCAGGCACGTCGCTGCAAGGAGCTTCATGATACTGAAGAACTACAAGGGCTACAAGATAAACGTCGGCAGGCAGCAGGTCAATTCCCAACTGCTGCTGAAGGCCGTAGAGAGCATAGACCCCAACTTCCCGATACTGAGGGAGACGTACAGGGAGATATTCAACGACATGATGGACCTGCCGAGGCTCGAGGAGGTAATCAGCAACGTGAAGAGCGGCAAGATAAAGGTGAAGTTCATCACCACGAAGTACCCGTCGCCGTTCTCGCACAACATAATAACCTTCGGCCACGCGGACGTGGTAATGATGAAGGGCAAGCGCGAATACCTCAAGAAGCTGCACAAGCTGGTGCTGCAGCAGATAGCACAGAGCAGGTAGAGACAGGAGCGTGATGGCATGCGCCTTACCGAAGACATGGAACTGATCGGCGGCATTCCTGTAGCGTACATAAGGAGCCTTAACGCGCTTGTCATCTCGGATCCTCACCTCGGTCACGAGGCCGCGCAGGCGGGCCGAGGTATATTCCTTCCGAAGGTCAACCTGAAGGGCATAACGGTCGCGCTCGGAAAGTCGATAGATTTGACCGGAGCGAAGACGGTGATCGTGAACGGCGACATAAAGAACGATTTCTCGACAGTGGCTACGGACGAGTTCAACGAGCTGTACGACCTCGCCGCGTTCCTGAAGGAAAAGGGCGCGTCGCTGACGCTCATCAAGGGGAACCATGACAACTTCGTCGACAGGTACCGCGAGAGCATGGGGCTGAAGATATACGCGGAACAGTACGCAATCGGCGGCTATCTCTTCTTCCACGGCGACGAGCTGCCGAAGGAAATACCGAAGGGCACGCACACGCTGATAATGGGCCACGAGCATCCCGCAATCGCGGTGTACAACGCCGTGGACAGGAAGGAGAAGCTCAGGTGCTTCCTAGTAGGCGAGTATCGCAAGGTCAGGATAGTGGTGTTCCCGGCGATAGGCTACTTTTCTACTGGAACGGAGGTGAACACCGTGCCGGAGGGCAAGCTTCTCTCGCCAGTGCTGCGCGAGCTGAACGTGGATAGCATGAGGGCCATAGCGGTCGGCTACGGCTCAACTATGGAATTCGGCACTATAGCAGAGCTGAGGAAGGCGGCGTCGCTTCACACGTAAAGCCAGGGAAGCACGTTTATCAGCAGGCCTATGACTATTATTGCCACAAGCGCGTTGACGAACGCGTTGCTCTTTATGTTCACCTTGTATATGCGCCAGCCGTCGAATCCCGGTATCGGGAGCAGGTTGATTATCCCCACTAGGAAGTTAAGCAGGAAGGATATCGAGAACAGGCTGTACAGGAAGAAGAGCGCGCGAGCGCTTGCCGTAGTAGAGAGCGGCTCGCCTACCGTTATCCCAATCAACCCCACTGAACTGTTCGCAGGGCTCGCAACGGCCTTTATGTCGTAGGTGCCCTGGTTCGTAGTCACGGAGACGACCTTGCCCGGAAAGTCCCCTGCTGCTGCCGTGGTGAAGCTGCCCAGGCCTGTTATGTTGTAACCGTTCCATTTCTGCACTACCATTCCTGGCGCGAGTATGCCATTGGCGGGGTAGCCAGGCATCACGCTCGTTATCTCGACAGCATGCGCGTACAGCCCAGGCACCACGTATACCCCCATGAGCATCATCGGAATGAAGAACACGAGCATGGCTATGAGGTTCATGGAGATGCCTGCGGAGACTATCTTCGTCTGCTTCATGCTGTCCAGCCTGTTGACCGCCTTCTCGTCCGGTTCGACGAACGCGCCGAAGGGTATCAGTCCGAACATGACCAGGCCCACCTTCTTCAGCTTTATGCCGAAGGCCCTTGCCAGCACCCCGTGGGACGCCTCGTGTATTATGAGAAGTATGGCGAGGGATATTATGCCGGCTGCAAGCGGCAGGTCTATCCCGGGTATTATTGGCGCGACTCCGGGTATCTGGCTGGTCAGCGAGCCGGTGTTGGTCGCGCCGCTGGCTATATAGCTCGCTATCCCGAACAGTATGTTTCCCGCGTTGTAAAGTATAGATATGAACACGAAGCCGGAGAAGCCGGCCACCAGCGATACGCCGTCGATCACGTAGCCCACGATGTTGAAACCTGAGGCGTGCGACGCGCTGGCGCTGCTTATGGCATTCTGTATTACAGAGAGGTGGATGAACTGGAGCGCCGACCCTGTGTACGGCACCACGAAGAACATCATCACGAACAGCGAGAACATTCCAAACGCGTATAGCTTCTTGCTAACCCTGCCTTTAAGCAGCGGGTACGATAGCAGGCCGAAGCCGACGACCACTCCCCAGATTGCCATGTTGTTCCAGAAGGACCTGTGGCTCTTCGATATGTTGTTTATGGTGCTTATGCCAGCCCTGGTTCCGAGAAGGTACATGCCGAGGCCGCCCTCAAGGGACTTAATCCTCTTTATCGCCATGCCTGCCAGTATGAGCGTGACAATCGCGATGCCCCACCTGGCGAATATGCCGAGGAAGACGAGGGTGTAGCTCGCGTAAAGGGCAATGATCCCTGCGACTACAACCAGTATCACGAGAGCGTTCGAAAGCCTATTCTCCACTAAAATCACTAAATATTCCGAAGAGGTAATAAATATGTAAGGCAACAAAATATATATCATTAGGGTGGCATGATGGAGGAATGTGAGATCTGCGGCAGACGTGCGTCTAGCCTGTACACGATAGACGTCGATGGCACGGAGCTCAGGGTGTGCTCGGTGTGCGCTGAAGGCAAGAAGATACTGGCGCGCCCGCAGGCGCAGAAGAAGCCCGGTTCGCCATACAGGAACGCGAGGCCCAGGCCGAAGACCGACGAGGAGAGGCCGATCGTGCAGAACTACGGCGCAGTGATAAGGCATGCGAGGGAGAAAATGAGCCTTCCTCTCAAGGTGCTGGCGGAGATGATAAACGAGAAGGAATCGTTCCTCCGCAGGGTAGAAGAGGAGAAGACCGTGCCGACGAGCAAGACCGTCAAGCAGCTCGAGCACGCGCTCAGCATAAAGCTGCTTTCGGAGGCCGAGGAGGAGCCGGAGCGGACGGGCGGCGACAGGAAGTCGAGCGCCTCGCTTGGGGACTTCATGGAGCTCAAGTGAGCCGCAACGGAAGAGAATGACTACGGTGCTGTTAATGTCAGTGGACCTCAGCAAGCTGGTGCAGAAGCGAAAGATAACCCTCGACGACCTTAGGGGCAGAACTATAGCTATCGATGCGTACAACGTCCTCTACCAGTTCCTGTCGATAATAAGGCAGCCCGACGGCACGCCGCTCATGGACTCGAAGGGCAGCGTAACCAGCCACCTCTCCGGCCTCTTCTACAGGTCGATAGAGATGATAGACCACGGGGTCACGCCGATATACGTCTTCGATGGCATACCGTCGATGCTCAAGCAGAAGACCATACAGGCGCGAATGCAGCGGCGGGAGAAGGCGTACGAAGACTGGCAGAAGGCCGTCAAGGAGGGCAAGGAAGAGGAGGCAAAGACGTACGCGCAGCAGGCGACGAGGGTGACGAAGGCGATAGTCGCGGACTCGAAGGAACTGCTGGACTGCATGGGTATATCCTACATAAGCGCTCCGAGCGAGGGCGAGGCCCAGGCCAGCTACCTTTGCAAGGAGGGAATGGTGTACGCGGTCGGCAGCCAGGACTACGACACCCTGCTTCTCGGCGCGGACCGCATAGTGAGGAACATGGCGATCACAGGCAGGAGGAAGCTGCCGAGGAAGAACATATACGTCAGCGTCGAGACGGAACTGGCGTCGCTGAGCGACACCCTGGCGTTCAACAGCATAAACCAGAAGCAGCTCATATGGGTAGGCATGATGCTCGGCACCGACTTCAACATCGGCGTGAAGGGCGTGGGGCCCAAGACCGCGCTGAAGATCGCAAAGGCATCGAAGTCACTGGAAGAGGTCACAGACTACCTCAAGGAGAAATACCAGTTCACCTTCGAGGTGAGCCCGACGGAGCTCGAGGACATGTTCATGAAGCCGGAGGTGAAGGAGTTCGCAAGGGACGAGATAGACCGCATGAAGGAGATAAGGCCTAGCAAGGATCGCATAATGCGCTTCATGTGTGGAGCGCACGAGTTCTCAGAAGAGCGAATAGGCAAGTACGCGGACAAGATGATAGGGGTAACCAGCGAGGCGAAGCAGTCCGGCATAGGGAAGTGGATGTCCTGACGCAATAGCTGGCTCTTCATATACGTTGTTTATCGCATTGCTGCAAAAGTTTTTTATAAGTGCACGCAGTAAATTGTTGTGCAGGGTGGGCAGAATGACAGAAAATGACGCAGACGACTTTCCTTTCAATACTGACGGCTATCTGAGCCCGGAGGAGCTGGAGAAGCTCTCCAAGTTCGTATCCCGCGCGCTGAAGGACATAATGAGCTCAATGTCGCCGAAGCCCGGAGACGGGCCAGGCCCGATAGGCCTCAACATAAGGATAGACAAGCAGGGAGTCCCGATAATAGAGAGGGTGAAGATGCCTAACGCGCAGGCGCCGAAAGGGCCTCAGCCGCTCTACTCCAATGCGCAGCAGCCTAGGCCGAGCGCGGACGAAGCGAATCCGTTGGTTGACATATTCGAGACGCAGAAAGGCATGACCGTGACCATGGAAATGCGCGGAGCGTCAAAGGACAGCGTTGCGGTAAGCGTCAGCAACAGGCAGATAAACGTGCGCTCCGCAAGCAATGCGGGGCAGACGACGCAGACTGTCACGCTCCCGCACGGCGTCAATCCGCAGAGCGCCAAGGCGCACTACAGGAACGGCGTGCTCGAGATAAGGATGGGCAAGTCGAAGACGGCACCGCCAAACACAATAGATATAAGCGTAGAATGATTAATGCATTAATGTGATTTTAATGAAGGCGAAATCGAAGAGGAAGCAGGGAAAGTCGTACCGAAGCGTCAAGATGAAGAAACTGAAGAAGGCATCAAGGAAGGCGCTCAAGGGCAACAAGGACCATTCTTGATGCGAAAAGCGCGGCGTGCCAAGGAATATATCTGTTCCTTCTCATTCTTTTACGTGACAGCATGCGAGGCGTGAGCAGTGCAGGTCGTTCCCAGTCTGCGATGGAATACCTCATGACGTACGGCTGGGCGATACTAATCATCGCGGTAGTTCTCGCGGCGCTCTTCGAGCTCGGAGTCTTCAATGCGAACAACCTGGGGCCCAGGGCACAACCGGGTTCGTGCAATGTCTACAGGCCCGACGGACCAGGCACGACGCAGTTCATCAACCTTGAGGGTTTGTGCAACGGCGAGCTGCCGCAGTATGTTGCACAGTTCAATGGGGGGTCGAGTACGGCTATAATAATAAATAATCCGACATCTGTTGGCCAATATTCAATGACCGTTACCGCTTGGGTGAACCCAGCCACGTATTCAGGTTCTAGAATGAAAATTGTTGGTAATAACTGTTGTGGCGGTAACAACAACTTTTATTTTGATGTGTATGGGGGAGGAGCCGGAAACGCGGAATTTTACGTAGCAGATACCGGCTGGACACCCGTCGACTCGCCTGCCGGGATATTTAACCCTAACACATGGGTATTTGTAGTTGGCAGATATAACGGTTCCTATATAAGTATATGGATAAACGGCGTTTTAAGGAATAGTCTGGCGACAAGCGGCGCACTTCCGTTGCCTACGGGAGGCATCGGGATCGGAGGTGGAAATGGAGACAGCCCATTTACTGGTTCTATAGCGAATATCCAACTCTACAACACCTCTCTCTCGGCAAACGTTATACAGTATCTTTATACCGAGGGAATCGGCGGTGCGCCTACCAAACTGCAGAACCTAGTCGGTTGGTGGCCGCTCAACGGCAACGCAGGGGACTATTCTGGAAACAACAACAACGGCCAGATAAACGGCGTGACGTTCACGGGCTCGTGGACCAGCGGATACACTGCCCCGTAACCTCAGCTCACGTCTATGTACAGCTTGTCGTTGAACTCGTACGCAGTTGTGTCGTCGTCTAGCTTCTGCGCCTCTATCATCTCATCTCTGCCGGCATATTCCTTGATGCCGTCATCGAGATCTAGCACGTAGACCTTTCCGCTGAACTCGAAGTAGATGAACGTGCGCTTATCCCCTCCTTTCGATATGACGAAGACCCGCGTGGAGGGGTTGCCGAGCCTTATAAGCAGGCTGCATAGGAGCACGTTCTTGTCCATGAGGTCGCCCACCATGAAGTTCAGAGTCTCTTCAGGCGTCAGCCAGAATTGGACCGGCAGCACGACAGTAGCCACCTTGTCCTTTACGAAGTTGAACGCCTTCATTGCCGCATCATAGAAGTCCTTGTCGAAGAAATAGTCCTGGAATTCCGCCTTTATCTCTCCAGCCTTCCGCGATACCGTCTCGCCGTTGGGCGTAACAAGGGTCGGCAATTCCGCAACGGATATGCTCTCCTTCTCCTCTATGTAATCCTTGTAGCGCGATATTATGGCAAGGTAGACCTCATTGAGGTTCGACAGGTCCTTGGCCTCACGCTCCTCTTCGGGCATTCCCATCAGTATATAAGACGCAAGAAAGGATAAAATATCATACGTAGAGCTTTACCATACTGCAGAAAACCGGTGTGCGTTGCATGGAAAACAAGAAGCTTTCCGAGCTGTTCAGCGAGATAGCCGACATGCTTACTATAGACGAGACGCCGAGCTCGAAGTTCGAGGTCAGGGCGTACAGGAAGGCGGCACTCACCATCTCGAGCCTTCAGGAGCCCATAGAGAATGTCTACAAGAGCGGCGGCAAGGAAGCCCTGATGGCGCTTCCGGGAATAGGAAAAGGCCTTGCGGCAAGCATAGAGGAGTACCTAAAGACCGGAAAGATAAGGAAGTATGCCCTCTTGAAGAAAAGGTATCCGATAGACTTCACGCAGCTGACCCAGCTGCAGGGCATGGGTGCCAAGCGCGCCGTCCTGCTCTACAAGAAGCTGTGCGTCAGGAATGTCGAGGACCTCACGAAGGCGATAAGCGCACACAAGATAAGGGATCTCGAAGGGTTCGGCGAGAAGAGCGAGGAACTGTTCGCCAAGAGCATAGAGATGCAGCAGGCGAGCAAGGGAAGGCTGCTTCTCGGCGCGGCGATGCCCGCCATAGAAGACATAGTAAAGAAGCTCAAGGACAGCGGACTTGCCGAAGATGTTTTCATAGCCGGATCAACCAGGAGAATGAGGGAAACGGTCGGCGACCTCGACATCCTTGCATTGTCGAACAAGTCCGAGGATCTGATGGGCTTCTTCACGAAGATGAACGGCGTCGAGAGGACGATAGTCAAGGGGCCCACGAAGTCGACGGTCTGGCTCAGCCTTGGCGTCAGCTGCGACCTCAGGGTGATAGATCCGAAGAGCATAGGCGCGGCGCAGCAGTACTTCACCGGCAGCAAGGACCACAACATCAGCGTCAGGGAGATAGCGGTAAGGAAGGGATACAAGCTCAACGAGTACGGCCTTTTCGCCAGGGGCGGAAAAATGATCGAGAGCAAGAGCGAGGAGGTCATATACAAGAAGCTGGGCATGCAGTGGATTCCGCCAGAGATGCGCGAGGCGAGGGGCGAGATAAGGCTCGCACAGGAGGGAAAGCTGCCGAAGATAATAGGATACGACGACCTCAAGGGCGACCTTCACAGCCATACTAAGGAAACCGACGGCAATGCGACCCTCGATGAGATGGCGAGCGCGGCGATGTCGCACGGACTGGAATACCTAGCGGTGACAAACCACACAAAGAGCGCGAGGATAGCGCACGGCATGAACGACGCTCAGTTCATGGCGTTCTTCAGGAAGATGGACGAGCTGGGCAAGAGGCTTGACGGCAGCTTCACGCTGCTCAAAGGGGCGGAGATCGACATACTGAAGGATGGCCGCCTCGACCTTGAGCCGAAGACCATGAAGGAGATGGACTGCGCCGTCGCGTCCGTGCATTCCAACTTCAACATGAGCGAGGAGGAGATGACGAAGAGAGTGATAAAGGCGATCGATTCAGGGTACGTGCACGTGCTCGGCCATCCAACTGGCAGGGAGATAATGGAGAGGGAAGCCTACAAGATAGATTTGGAGAAGGTGGCCGAGGCGGCGGAGAGGAACAACGTGGCGATGGAGATAAACTCGCAGCCTAAGAGACTCGATCTTAACGACACCAACATAATGCTCGTTTCCAAGTACAAGATAAATTTCGCTATAGACAGCGACTCGCACTCCACAAACGACTTCAGCTTCCTTAGATATGGGATAGGCACTGCCAGGCGCGGATGGCTGACAAAAGACAGGGTGATAAACGCGCTGGGCCCCGAAATGATCAAGAAAGCGCTGAGCAGGCGAATGGCGCAGGTTTAGCGCGCAAGTCGATAAGCCAGCAAAGAGCCCTGCTGCATCGTCATATCTTGTTCAGCCTGCTGTAGACCTCTTCCAATGGAAGCTTCGTGACGAGCACTGGTATCTTTTCGACCTGCGCGATCTTTATCGCGAGCTTGTCAAGGTTGACCACGTTGTGGATCACGACGATCTTCGGCTTTATGGGCGCGACTCGTATGACCACCATCGGCGACCTGCCGCTGCTTACGTTCTCGAAGACGAACGCTCGTTCCGTAGTCGAGCCGAAGAGCTTCGGGTACTCGGCAGGGTCCATCTCAAGTATGACCTTGAGGCTGTCCATTCGCGTGTATCCGAATATTCGTATGGAGTCCAGATGCGTTGGATTGACGACTATCTTGCCGTCTATTATCCTGTTCAGGTCCGTGCCGCTTATGGGCACGCTGAAGTCGTGAATCGAATAGAATACCTTCGAATCGCCCTTCGCCCTGGGCTCTCCCGAAAACTTCACCAGGCCCTGCACGACCGAACCGCCCTTCTCGGCGTCTATCTCGAACAGCCTGTCCACGAACCTCTTTATGACGCCTACCCCTGGGCTGAGCCTCCTGTTGCTCTCGTAGTCGCTTATGGTAGATGCCGAGATCTTTATGCGCCTCGCAAGGTCGACCTGGCTTATGCCGAAGAACTCCCTCCACTTCTTCATTGCGCTGCCAGGGCTCTCCGCAAGCGTTATCTCCCCTGCAATTTTCTCCTTGAGGGAATCTATCTCGGTGTTGTCTTCCTCTATCGAATCACCAAAACCAATGCACAATCATCTACTTGTTTTTCTTGCCCTTTCCTTCTATCTTGTCGTAGATTCCGCTTATGTAATCGTCTGGCTTGCCTGCGCCGCCCTTATTCTCTTCCTTCTTGCCGGGCTCCTGGAACTGCGGCGGAAGAGCCTCGGCCTTCGGCTTCTTTATCAGTCCGTATACCAAGAGTATTATTCCGGCTATTATCAATATCAGGAACATGACGCTGCCCGCCAGAACGGTCGTCCCAGAGCCGCTGTACTTGCTTATCGTGTTGCTGCTCAATGTTCCGGGCGCGTAATACACGAGCTTGGTCATGACAGTTCCATTCGATGCTGACGCGCTGCCGTTCGTGTTGTCGGATACCGCGTAATAGGTTCCTGCCGGTTCTGTCGCGTTCGACGCCGAAAAGACTATGTCTTCGGTAGAATTCGGTGCTACCGGTGAAGCGGAATCCACGAAGGTCGAGTTCTTCGCTATGAACAGCGCGCCCCTGCCCTCGAGCGCCTCGGCGGCCGCAAGGCCCGTGCTGTTTACTGTGTTGCTTGCAGAGGCAGTCCATGCGCCGAAGGCGCTGCTGTTAAAGATGTAGAAGTTCGCACTCTTGTTCATCTCCGCGAGCACGTATATCTGTGATGCATTGGAGAGGCTTATCTGCACGTACGCGAAGCTTCGCATTGTAGAGTTGATCGTCGCGTTTCTGAGCAGCTGGCTTGCCAGCGTCTTCACGCTGTTGTTGAACGTCGTAGTCGCTATCACCGCTGCTATGAGGCCGAGCACTATTAGCAATACACCTATCAAAACGATCCTTTTGTTCATCGCATTACCATCGTCGTTCGCCTATTCGCTTAAGCTCATGCAAGCCGCACGAGTTGCCGCACTGCCCCCTATGCAGAACACATAATGTTTGACTCAACAAAATAAAAGCGTTTTGTAATAAACCGCGCTCATGCCGTGCATGCGAAACGTATAAAAATTAGACAAATGTCTATTACAGCTCCGTGCGAAAGGCACCAGCGGCGCAGTTTTACATTCGGAAAGTTTATAAGTTTAAAATTGTAATAAAGAATCGGCAAGTTGATAGGATGGTGGCGAAGGCAAAAGATAGCGGTGTGGTCAAGAAAATAAGTACTGGTATCGAGGGTATGGATAAGCTGCTTTACGGCGGCATACCGGAGAGGGAGCAAGTGCTCTTGGCCGGAGGCCCCGGAGCGGGGAAGACGCTCCTATCGTTCGAGATACTTTACAGGAATGCTAAGAAAGGCATACCATCAACCATGGTCTCCTTTGAGGAAGAGCCGGAGGACATAATACGAAACGCGAAGGCGGTGTTCGAGGAGTTCACCGACATAGACGATCTGATTGCATCTGGAAAGCTGGCTGTGGAGAAAGCGGAGAGCTATGAGAGGATATACCAGAAGGGCGACGACACATCGAACTACTCCTTCGGCCACATAGTCTCAGAAATAGAGGACATGCTCACGAAGAACAATGCTAAGCTCATAGTGATAGACTCGATATCTATAGTAAAGCTGCTTTTCCCTGACGTATTCTCCTACAGGAGATCAATGATGTCGCTGACGCAGAATCTGCGCAGGCTGGGAGTTACAGCATTGTTCACGTTCGAGCTCCAGACCTCGAGCAGGCAGGACCTCAAGTTCACCAGGGAGTTCTTCATGTTCGACGGAGTCATAATACTCTACCAGGCGGAGCAGGACGACAAGAGAAGCCTCGTGGCCGAGGTCGTCAAGACGAGGGGTACGAACCACAGCTGGATTCTCTCGCCGTACGAGATAACCCCTGAAGGGTTCAAATTCATGACTGTAGCATGAGCACCATGTCTGGCTCGATCTACAAGGCAGGGGAAGGCGCGGAACCAGAAGGCGTCAAAGCTAGAGAAGGCATAGGCTCGAACTTGAGCACGAGGGAGAAATATCTGATATATCTTGCGCTGGGCGTCGTGCTGCTGGTGATAGCTTTCGCAGTTACCTTGGCCGAGGGCCATAGCACGCCGCTCTCGAGGTGCAATGGCATACTTCTCGGCAACCAGAGAGATGCATGCCTTGCAAGTCTCGCGGTCTCTTCAAATAACGGGAGCATATGCACGCTCATGGACTCCGGCGCGCAGCAGTGTGCGGCCAACGTCGCGGAGCACTACGACAACCAGAGCGCATGCGGTCTCATCACAAACGGGACCTACAGGTACCAGTGCACGCTGAACGTATCGCTTCATGAAGGCAGCCCGGCTGCGTGCGCCACCCTAGGCAGCTATTCTTCACCGTGCTATTATTCATTTGCGGAGCATGGCAGGTTCTCCAATATAACAACATGCGGTCTTATCGGCAATGCGACCGAAGGTGCGTACTGCAACGCGGTTAGCAACTACAATCTCGCTGTTTCCACGGGGAACCTGAGCTATTGCGCACCGGTGCCTAACAGCGCAGACAGCAACCTTCTCTTCCTGCTGCTGAACTACTCTGCGCTGGGCGCCAACGATACCAGCTACCTGTACTACTCGTACTACAACTTCACGCCGCGCAGCTACTGCTACTTCAACCTTGCGCTGAAGTACAAGGATTCCGCCGCATGCAATGCAATAGGCGGCACGATAGGCAGCGTCTGCAGCGGCGATCTGACCGCGATTAGCAACTCCACGAACAACACGCAGACGGTCAACCTTACTTCCGCTCTTTCGTCCTGCTCCTCCATACCTGCCTCGCTTCAGATGGTATGCAAGACAGCTGCATACACCAATGCGGCCGTGCTGTACGACAACGTCTCTATGTGCAATAACATACAAGACCAGTCGGATTCGTATTCGTGCATAGACACGGTGGCGAAGTACTACAACGACACCGGCTACTGC
>DAHXNT010000060.1 GCA_027365215.1 Microcaldota archaeon | reverse complement strand
GGTTCTGGACGAGCCTGTATACGACATTCGATGCATGCATGCTCAGCCTTGAGGGTTTCGGGAGCTCCTTCCTCCACATCGACCGTCGCTTCCTGTCCCACGACGGGAATACTCTGGATATCAGGGCATTGCCGCCTATCCACGCTAGCGCCACCGAATCTATATCACCACTCAGGGGGGAAGAGGCAAGGTACTTCACGGAACCGAATGGGAAGCCGACATCGTTCTTCCTCTTCGTGAAGCGCTCCTCGTTTATCGCCGCTTCGATGACACCGCTGCCGACAACTGCGGCTCCAGCATCATGTGAATCGTTTATCCCAAGAACAGACATCCTATGCTCACGCTCTGGTCAATTCTTATTTAATTACGGAACAACCTATTTAACTCTCTCTTTTTCGCCTCGTCCCTGACGAACGCAAACGACGCATATCCTACCACGCTCGAGCTGTCCTTCGAGGCGGTAGCGGACGTATCATACTTGAGCAGTACGCCTCTGTCGCATCCGTTGTCCTTGGCGAACACCGCCGCGACCGTGATGGGCCCGTAGCCGCAGGAGCTCTGCCCGATCTCCATGCGCACGGCGTTGAAGGCCTTGTAGTCGAGCTTCTTCAGGGGCGCCATCACCCGTGCGTCCTTGCTTATGGTAATGCTCTCGCTCTCGTAATGGTTCATGTCGGAGCTGGCAAGCACTATCACATTCCTTTTAAGCTTCCTGGCCTCTGTCTCTATGGCTATCGCGACATCTATGCTTGTCTGCATGTTCTGGTCTCCCATGCATATAAAGCAGAACTTCTTACCTGAAGCGAAGCCGAGCAGGAAGGGCAGCTGCACCTCTATCGAGTGCTCCTCCTGGTGTGCGTCCTCGTCTATCGATATTCCCGAATGGGATGCTATCGCCTTTGACAGCTTAACGTCGTTCTTCGCAATACCGACGGGAGAGTTCCAGTCCTCCATGGATACAGATACCGGCTCGCCCAGGCCTGTATGGTTCGGGCCCACGATCACGATGGTATCGATGCTGTCGAACTCCTTGTTGACCATCATCGCCTTGTAGGTGTGCGCCGCCGTCGCACCAGAATAGACGTAGCCCGCATGCGGCACCACGTATGCCGCAGCGCTCTTGAGGTCGCGCATCTCTATCGAAGCGCCGTGTATGAGCTTGGCGGCGGTGCCGCTCGCCTCTGCTCCATTCGCCGGATAGAAACTGCCGCCGAAGACGTAGTTCCTCATGCAACCCTCATAAGTTATTAAAGTAAAAGTTAAAATAGTGTTTAGTGGTGCGATTGAAACTCGTGCTCTACCTCGATATGGATTACTTCTTCGCCGCCTGCGAGGAGCTGCGGCATCCCGAGCTGAAGGGCAAGCCGCTGATAGTCGGTACTAGCGAGAGCCTCGATTCCGGCAAGGGCGTCGTCATGACCTGCAACTACGAGGCGAGAAAATACGGCATACACAGCGCCATGCCCCTGACCATGGCAGTGAAGCTAAAGCGCGATGTCAACTACATCCATGAGGACTGGGATTACTACCAGAGCGTTTCTGACGCGATCATGGCGAGGCTCAGGGAGTACGGGAATCCGCTGGACATAATGAGCATAGACGAGGCTGCCATGGGAATCGGCGAGATGGACCGCGATACCGCGCTCGCGTTCGCAAAAGAGGTCAAGAAGGCGGTGCAGGACGTCTCCTCGCTGCCGTGCACCGTTGCCATCAGCTCAGGAAAGGTGTTCGCGAAGATGGCGTGCGACAGCGCGAAGCCCGACGGCCTCAAGGTGGTCATGCCGGACGAGGTAATGGGTTTCATAAGCGGCATGGACATAGAAAAGCTCATGGGTGTGGGCCCGAAGACCGCTGATAAGCTCAGGTCTATAGGCATAGGAAAGATATCGCAGCTGGCAGGCGCGGACCCAATGGTGCTGATAGACGCGCTCGGGTCATTCGGCAAGGAACTGTACCTGCTTGCGAACGGCACGGACAACAGCAGGATAGTCGAGTCGTACGACGTCCTTTCCATAAGCAGGGAGAAGGCGATAGACCCTGCCGGCAGCGCCGCGGAGGTCTATCCTCTGATGGAGGAGCTGTCGCGCTCGCTGATAGACGAGATAAACAAGAAGGGATTCTGGTTCAGGACCGTTTCAGTCAAGGCGAGGTATGAGGGCTTCTCCGAAAGGATAAAGAGCAGGAGGCTTAGCAACTATACCGATTCGCTCAACACGCTGACCGAGACCGCCAAAAGGCTGACGGATACGCTGTTCGACGGCAAGAAGGTCAGGAAATACGGCGTCAGGGTATCGACATTGATAAAGAGCAAGGGCCAGAAGAGGCTGTTCTGATTCTTGTGGCCCTCAATTCAAATTCCTCAAATCCTTACTTGACATACTGCGATATCCTCTTTTGGGTCAGCATGTCCTTGAGTATGCGGCTGTTTTTCACCCAGGCCTTGACCGGTATCTCGAGGAGCTTGGACATGTAGCCGAAAGCCTCGTCTGGGCTGTTCATGACTATCGGGTCATTCCTGAGCGCCTCGCGAACGTGCTCACGCACGTTCCACACGCCGACAGGCATGCTGTATCCGGGATGGCATTCCCTGAGTATCAGCACCATCGCCTGCTTGCCCCTCCTTATCAGCTTCTCGCTGACCGCGAGCCTCGCCGCATAGTAGCACCCTCCTATCTCGGCGTACGTCTTCCTTCCGCTATAGCCCTCGTACGATCCGAATATTGATATGTTCTTGCCGTCCTCGTTCCAGACCGTGCCGGGATACCATGCCTCGAGGGATTCGTACTGCCAGTTGCCAGGCATCATGAGTATGAACCACCTGTTGTCAAGCGAGTTGTTGTAGTACAGGTAGGTCGCGTCGAGGGTATCCGAGTGCTTCACGGTCTTCAGGTTGTCCTTCGAGACAGTGTCGTCGACCGCGGTTATGCTCCACCTCGTCGGCACGAATCTCCTGCTCTTCTCTATGCCAAATAAGCCTGCTGACAAACCCTTCTGTATCTTCGAAACAGGCACGCCGCGGTTGTACAGCTCGATCAGCGCGGTGTTCGCCTTCGCGTCTATGTCGGTATAGAGGCTTTCCACCTTCCTGTCGGCCTTGAAGTTGTACAGCTTGAAGTCGTCGAGCTTCACACTGGGGCCGTACGGCTGCACCTCATCCCTCAGCTCCA
>DAHXNT010000059.1 GCA_027365215.1 Microcaldota archaeon | reverse complement strand
CCCTTGTGCATTATGGTCACGGAGCGCCTCTTCCTGCTTATCGCATACTTGAGCGCCATCCGCGTCACCCTCTCGGTCTTGCGCTTGCCTATCGGCTTTATGCCTATTCCGGTATCGGCTTCGAGCTCCGTGCCGAACCCCTTCAGAAGAGCCCTGATCTTTGCGGCGTTATCGCTGTCGTACTGCCATTCTATGCCCCTGTATATGTCGTCGGTGTTCTCCCTGAATATAACCATGTCGACGTTCTGCGGGTTCCGCAGCGGGCTCTCGATTCCAGGCACGTACTTGACGGGCCTCACATTCGCGTATAGGTCGAGAAGCATGCGTATGCTTACGTTAATCGACCTTATGCCCTTGCCCACTGGTGTCTCCAGCGGCCCCTTTAGAAGTATCCTGTGCTCCTTTATCATTGCCGCCGAACTGTCGGGAAACCTGCTGCCGTGCTCCTTCTCCGCGCTTATTCCTGCAGGCACCTCGAGCCAGCTTATGGCCTTTGCGCCGGAATACGCCTTTGCCACAGCTGCGTCTATCACGCGCATCGCGGCGTTTGTTATCTCCGGGCCTATCCCGTCTCCAAGAATGTAAAGCAGTGTCGGATTGTTTGGTACAACTGCGCTCCCGCTGTCGAATTTGACTCCTTCAGAATCGTTGGTCATGTTAGAGTGTTGCGTATGAAGTGCTTAAATTGTTTCTGAAATATTTGAATATGCCAATACTGCCAATGCAGAATCTTGTTAAATGTTCTTGCATAATATTGAATATAGGCAGGACCAGCATGCACGGCGACGGCGACGCGAATTCGCTTATCGAAAGGTATTCGGGAATGGTCACCGAAGAGCAGATAGCGCGCGTCATCGGCAGCAGGCAGGCGGCGGAAGTGGCGCGGCCGGAAGGCGCGGCCGAGCGCGTCGGAAAGTCCGATGCAAAGGCTATCACTGACTTCATGAACTCCAGGCGCTCGGAATTCCAGGGAGGAAGCGCGACGGCACCTGATAAAAAAAGCTATTACGCCGATGTAGAGGATGTCATATACAGGATATTCAACATGACGACCTTCAGGACAAAGGACAATCGCGAGGTGGACATGCGCATCGTGGTTCTGGGGCCCGAGGGCAGCACCGTGAGGTTCGTGGCAAGGGGCGCGATGGCAGGATATGTTGACGCGCAAGGCTTCGAGCGCGGCGACAAGGTGCTCATAAAGGATGCTCTCATAGACACGGCAAGGAGCGAGCTTAAGAGCATATCCGGCACGTCCATTGCCAAGCTTGACGGACCCGGCTCGCAGTTCTTGCGCGTATCTGATATAGACAAGGAGATGAGGAATGTCGATATCGTCGGCAAGGTCGCGTCGGTATATCCGGTAAGGCGCATAAGCAGGGAGAACGGGTCTTCGGTGGCCGTCTCGAGTATAACGATTGCGGATGCGGAGAGCACCATAGACGCGTCGCTGTGGGGCTCCTCGGCGCTTGCCACTGCGGCGATAGGCGCTAACGACTACATCAAGCTGGAATTCTGCACCGTCAGGGAGAGATACGGCCGCCTGGAGGTGTATGCCAACGACCTCTCAAGGGTGCTCGTGAACAAGAGCCTTGAATCCAAGGCAAAGGTATAGTTGGTGCGTACGAAGGGCGCGGTGGCGCTACCTCTCGCCGTATCTGGCAAGGAAGCGCAGGTATTCGCTTATCGTGTCCTCGGGCGCTGACGGCCTTGTGACCTTCACCAGCTTCGCTATGCCTTCTGTTGTTATTTCCGGCTCGCCGCTGCCTCCTACTGCGGTCTCGAGGGCCTGCGTCTTGGCTTCGCGGCATACATTGCTTATGTCCGCGCCGGTGAAACCAGGGGAGATTGCGGCCAGCTTTCCGTAATCTATCGTGTTGGCGCCGGGAACCTTCATCAGGTATTCCTCGAATATGAGCATGCGCTCTTTCTCGTCGGGTGGCCTCACGAATATTATCTTGTCTATCCTTCCGGGCCTGAGCACCGCGTCGTCCAGGGAGTTGGGCCTGTTCGTCGTGCCCACCACTATCACGCCAGGCATGTTGCGCATGCCGTCCATGCCCTTCAGTATCTCGGTCGTTATCTGCAGCGTGAATTCGCTCGACTGCGCCCTCTTTGGAACCAGGCTGTCCATCTCGTCTATGAATATCACTGAAGGCACGCTCTCCCTTGCCTTGTAGAAGACGTCCTTGATGGTGGAGGAGGCCTTGTCGAAGCCGGCCTTGATTATGTCGGATGCGTTGAGGTCGACAACGTTTATGCTGCCCTTCCACTCGCTCATTATCGCCTTGAGCAGCATGGTCTTGCCTGTCCCAGGAGGGCCGAAAAGCAGTATTCCGTTTATCGCCTTGACGTCGTACTTTCTCATGAGCTCCGGGTGCATCAGCGGCAGCTCTATCGACTCCTTTATCGCCTTCTTCGCGTCGTCTAGCCCCTTCACGTCATCGAGGGTTATCTCGGCCGTATTCTCCTTCGTGACCTCCTCGTACTCCATCCTCTCCATCTCGACCTTGAACTTGTTGTACTTGTCGATCATCGAGAGGGTTGTCGAGGCCTTTATGTGCTTCATCGTCTCGAGTATCTCCGACTGGTTTATCTCGAGCAGCTTGTGCTGCAACGCCGCCTCGCGGGCGACCTTCTGCGACACGCTTTCGCATATGGCCTTCAGGTCCGCGCCGGTGTACCTTTCGGTCTTCTCCGCCAATTCGTCTATGTTGACGTCATCCGCTATCGGAAGCTTCTTTAGGTACATCTCGAATATCTTCTTCCTCGCGTCGAGGTTCGGCGGGGGCATATAGAACCGCTTGTCCATCCTTCCGGGCCTGAGCACCGCGTCGTCTATCAGGTCCGGCGCGTTGGTGGCTCCGACGACTATTACCCTATCCAGCTTCTGGAAGCCGTCTATCTCCATCAGCAGCTGCGAGAGCATGGCCTTCCTCGTGTCGTCCGTGGCGGTCTCCCTCTTCGAGGTTATCGAGTCCAGCTCGTCGAAGAACAGCACGCACGGCTTGTGCTTCTTTGCTATATTGAATATGTTCGACAGCATCTTTTCCGTCTCGCCAGGATATGCTGACATCAGGCTGGCGGCCTTGACGTAGTAGAAGTATCCGTGTATCTCATGCGAAAGGGCCCTCATCATGAGGGTCTTGCCGGTTCCGGGAGGGCCGAAGAACAGGACGCCCCTGACGGGCTGGACATTGTACGCCCTGGATATGCCGCGCTCCTCTATCGGCGCTATTATCGCTGCCCTCAGTTCCTCCTTCGTGTGCTCATAGTTCGCCACGCTCTT
>DAHXNT010000058.1 GCA_027365215.1 Microcaldota archaeon | reverse complement strand
GAGCTGAATCGGGCTCTCGGATATCATGTAGTCGAGGCCCACCTCGCCTATGGAGACTATCCTGCCGCTGTTGCTCCTCATCATGTTCAGGTTGAACTCGATCTCGTCATCAGCCATGGATACCGCATGCTGGGGGTCTATCCCGAGCGCCGGGAAGATGTGCCTGCCGTCGGCTATCGCAAGCGTCTTTATGTTAGACATGGTATCTACCCCGTTAGTCACCATGGTCTCGACCCCGAAGTTCAGCGCATCCGAGACGGCATCGTTGCCCTCGAACATGTCCAGGTGGCAGTGCGCGTCCGCTAGCTCTATCTTCTGCATTGTGGATGTCTGATCCGCCATAACGGTCTTCATGGCCATGTCTGCGCCCTGACCGATGCCGCAGATTCGTAAAACTGCGGCAACAACACAATTAAATGTATTAAGGTATTAAAATGTATTAAAAGCATAAATATTAACGCGTAGTAAATTACCTTAATCGAAATGAAGTTACTGGGGATAATAATGGCCAATGCATCCAGAAAGCCTGCAAACCGCAGAAACGCATACAAGTACAGCACGCTAGTGCTAGCCATCGCATTGGTGGCGCTGGTCGCATACAATATCATGGGTATGATAAGCACAGGTCCCGCGTTCGGGAAAACAACTAGTGGAATCGATACGCCGCTAACATCCGCGCAGCTTTCGGTGATAAACGACGCACCCAGTTCATATTTCATATCGGCAGGGAACATGCTGCTTAACGGCACTCTCTCAGATCCTGTCATATTGTCAAACAACCCGCAGGTAAGCCCGTATATAACGAACGGCAAGCAGACAGTCATATACATAGGCGCCATATCATGCGTGTACTGTGGGGAGAACAGGTGGGCGATGGCGCTCGCCCTTTCCCGCTTCGGTAACTTCAGCAAGCTGTTCCTCGGGTACAGCAGTTTCGGCGATGGCGACCTACCTACGCTGTACTGGAACGACGACAACTACACACGTCCCGGTGTAAGCTACGGGAATTACTACTCGAGCAACTACGTGAGCTTCATATCGGCCGATTATGACTCCAACATCACCCAGGGCTTCCAGCTTCCCGCACTGTCCGATCCGCTGACGTACTTCGTGCAGAAGGCGCCCAATTCCACATACCGCGGCGCAATGTCGTTCATGAACAAGACAAACAATTTCACCGGAACCCCGTTCACCCTCTGGGGCTCCTCGCTCAACCTCGGCGCCGACGGGATAGTGTTCGGCAACTCGACGCCCTCCTCATCCAAGCTACCGCTAACGTACATGACGCACCAGCAGGTGCTGAACCAGCTGAAGGCATTCAACGATCAGTTCGCGTACGCCGAGTATGCGGCCGCTGACGTTTACATAGCTCAGGCATGCGCGCCGCTGACCAGCGCGCCGCCTATATGCAAGTCCAGCACTATAACCGCAATAGAAGGCAAGCTCGGTATATGACATGGGAATCGCCAGGACCTTCAGAGGTATATACAAGCCCAAGTACATAGCGATAAACGTAGTTGCCGCTGTAGTCTACTTCTTCCTGATGGACTTCCTGCTGCGCTACCAGAACTACGGCACGTTAATAGTGAACGTGCCCATGTACGTGCTGTACCTGCTATCCATCACCGCATCGATAAGCCTGACAATCGGCATATACTCGATAGGCAACTCCAGGAACAACCTTGCAAAGGGAACCGGTAGTACTGCAGGTACTGTGAGCGCGTTCGCAGGCAGTCTTGTCGGCGGATGCGGCTGCCACGCGCCGCTGCTCGTGACCATAATAACGCTTTTCGGGTTCAGCGGCGCGGCATTCCCTGCCGACGTGCTGCTTACGGGCTATGCGACCGAGATATTCGCCGCCCTGATAATTATAAATATTGCAATTTCGATATACTATCTGAACAGGCTTTCAGACCAGAAATGCCGCATAGACAGGCGATCCCATGGCAAGAAGAACACCCTCAAGAAAGAAAACCGGGAAAGCGGCGCCGCCCCGCGCAAAAAGAGGCGCCACAACAGCGCATAAGCGCAACCGCGCCAGAGAAGCGCTGCATGCCAGTGAGATTCGCACCCCGCAGGTATCATATGCCCGCGACGCATATCCCCAGATACGGGATATGGACGACCTGATGATACACAACATAATGTCTGGCGCAAGCTCCGGCAACGTGAACAGGCTATCGATGGAGCTTGTCTCTGCGCTGGTATCATTATCTGATGAGACTGTAGACCTTGATTACAAGCACGGGATAAGCATAGGCAGGAAACTGTTCCGCATGATGAGTTACGGAAAGAGCTACTCCTGGTATGGCGAATCCGTACCGGATCTGATGAGTTTCATGGAAGCTGCGGGGTACGGCACCATTACATACAAGATGCTCCCCTTCTCCACATCGATAAAGATACACCAGAGCCCGCACGACGTAGGCGCCAAACTGCACACGTTTGAGTCTGGCCTGATGTCAGGTTTCCTGACCGCGGCCAAAGGGCAACTCGTGCACGTGAACGAGGAGAAGTGCGCCTCAAACGGTTCGGAGCATTGCGACTTCGTGACATCTGATTCCAAGGCGAACTCCGAACAGCACATGTCCGCGGAAAGCATGTATGCCGCACTGCAAAATTCCCCTGCCGCGCAGCAGAGCATAAGCCGCGAGTACTATGCGCTAGCTACCTCAGGCATATCCCAGGAGCATATCGCCAGGCTGGGAGACAGGGCATTCGGGCTGGGGAGCGCGATAGGAAGCATGATAGCCGCGGAGCGGAAGGGCCCGGACGTGGCAAAGTCCGTGATTGACGTGATAAGGACCGCGTATCCTGGCGCAGTAAGTGTTAAAAGGGTAAGCCCATCAAATGTAAGAGTGAGCTTCGACCTGCTTAGCTCAAGGAAAGGAGTCATTGAACTAATGCGCCGCTTCATAGATGGCGTCGTATCTGCTGCTTTCGGAGTGGAAAGGTCTGATGAGGGCATAAGTGCAGCGAAGGACAACTCTTACAGCATGACAGTGAGGATAAAGTAAATAAAAAAATAAAACAAAGAAAAACGAAGCAATAAATCGATGGGGATAGCCCTGGTGTTCGTATGGTCCTAGAATTCATGGATAAGATATCCCCATTCATACCCACGATAAAAGGGCCGAAGAACCCTCTCTCGCTCAGGGAGAAGATGTATTGGACAGGGGCCATCATATTCCTGTATTTCGTCCTTTACAACACGTATGCCGTTGGAGTGAACCAGCAGAGCGTGTCGCAGCCGGCCCTTCAGCTGATAAGCATAATATTCGCCGCGAAGATAGGC
>DAHXNT010000057.1 GCA_027365215.1 Microcaldota archaeon | reverse complement strand
GTCTATCAGTATGCTGCTCGCCTCGATGTATTTGATGTTCAGCTCCTTCTCGTACTCGGCGTCATCGACCCTTGATGGGTCTATAGGCACCATGGTGAGGAGGTCGGTCCTCAGCGACATTATCAGCAGCTTCGTCGCATCGCTGATTCCCGTGGTCTTCGTCGTGTACCTGGGCACGAATTCCTCGGTATTGATTATCTTGACGTCAACCGCCAGCCCGTGCACGTCAAGCACGTAGCTTGAGAGCACGCTGCCTTCGGCATAGGCGGCGATGCCGCTGTTGCTGTAGCCGCTGTTCTTTCTCGCGCCATCCCCATTGTCAGACATGCCACAAACGCCCCGTTAGATTATCCACTCTCATTTCTTCCCCTTGCCCCATTTTCTGGAGGGGCGCGGCTGCTTCTTCGCGCCCTTCGGCTGCTGCTGGTCGGGTGTTGAAGAGAACGCGGCGCCGGCGGCCACGTCCTTCTTCTGCAGGGCGTCCTGGTCGTCCATCATCGTTCCCACCTTCTGAAGCCCTTCGGTCGCGGCCGCTATCGTAGCTTCCACGTTGGATATCGCCTTGTCTGATTCGTTTGCCTTATCGCGTATCTCGGTAGCAAGCTCCAGCTCGTCTTCGGCTTCTACGCCCTTGGACGCGAGCACCGTGTTGACGTCGTTGATCAGCTTCTCGGTAAGCTCCGTCAGGCCCTTTATCGCCTCGGCCGAGGTCGACACACCCAGGCTTATGCTGTGCATCTGGTCGTCGAACGCGCCTACCACCCCGTATCCCTCCTTCACGGACTTCATCGTCGCGTCTATCACCTTGAGCTTGTCGCGCACCAGCCTGTTGGCGTTATCGGCCTCCTTCCTGAACTTGTCGTACGAATCCATGAACGCATCGCGCTTCTTTATTATTCCGCCCCTGTCCTTCTCGAGCTCGCCCCTGAAGCTCTTGTACATGTCGGTAAATCCCTTCGTGACGTGCATCTGGTCCCTCGCGCTCCTCTCAATCTCGTCCAGGGACTTGCGCTCGTCGAGCAGTTTCTCGGTCAGCGCCCTGCTGTCCTGGCTTATGGAGTTCTCGAGCTCGCGGAGCTGCGACTCGACGCTCTTCCTTATGGATTGCACAACGTTGTCCTTGTTCTTCCTCATGTCGTCTATCTGCTTCTCGAGGCCGTCCAGCCTCGCCTTGAACTCCCCAGTCTCTGGAAGGCCTAGCTCGTTGCCCGCTTCCACGCTCCTGTCCAGGAATGACTGTATCTTCCTGTCCATGCTGTCGATTTCCTTCACTGACTTCTCGTAGTCTGACGCTATGCTCTTGTACGAGGACTCGAGCTCCCTCGAGTGCTTGTCCACGCTGTCGTACAGCGAATTTATCTCGGACATGCGCTTGTGCACATCCGGCATGGTCTTCCTGTACGTCTCGTCGACGACGTTGAACTGCGTCTTGAGGGCGCCTAGCGCCTCCGAGAGGTTGTTGAGCTTTATCATCTGGGTCGTCAGCAGGTTCTTAGCGTTGCTCATGTCCACGTCGGCCTTCTGCCTAGTCATCTGCTCCGACGCAGTCATGCCTGCAGGCAACTCCATGAACATGCGGCCTACTTCATAGGATATGTTTATGAGCTTGCCCTCCTCGAGGACCTTCGCCCAGCCCTCTATCACGTTCGGCCCAGTGTTTAGCTCCGCTGATGCCCTGTTCAGGTCTATCCTGCCCTTTCTCTTTATCAGATCGAGAAGCGAATCTATAGTGGTCTTGGTTTCAGCGGTGCGCGCCTTGCCTTCATCTGAGGGTTTGTTCTGCGTCATGCCCACACGGTTTTAATTAGCAATAAACGCTTAAATACCTTCATGATGATGACGACTAAAACATGCGCCTGTAGAACAGGGAGAGCATCGCTGCTATTATTACCATGAATAGGATGTCACCAACAGGTATCAGCCTTGTCAGCAGTATGAGCACGAATATCGTTCCCATTACCGCTGCGTAGACCTTTGGGTTCCACGCGAGCACCTTGCTTCCGTCTAACGGGAATATCGGGAGCATGTTGAAGAACGCTAGCAATATGCTTATGAACATCACGAAGTCGAGCGCGAAGCCCAGGTACGACTGTGACGGCGGATTGAGCACCAGCAGCGCCACGGCGAAGACCGCGAACACGGCGAAGTTGGTAAGCGGGCCTGCAAGAGATACTATTCCGTTCTCCCTCTTCGTGAATGAATTCGTGTAGATGACAGTGGCGCCCGGTATGCCCAGCAGGAAGCCGAAGAGGCTCGTCACCAGGGTTATGGCAAGGCCGTTCGGCGAGGTCCTGAATGCGGCGATTGCGCCGAAGCGTTGGGCCACGAACTTGTGCATCATCTCGTGGAGCACGAAGCTCAGCGATACGCCTATGAAAGCTATGGGAAGCAGTTCCTCCATGAGCGCGACCGCCTTGGACGCCCCTCCCGCTATCCCGAATATACCACCGGAAAGCGTTATCGTGAACGCGATCGTAAGGACAGCATCTGCAAGCAGAAGGTCCCGGATTTCAAGGGTATGGCTCAGGTTGTACCTTGCTTCCATGACTAACACATCTGCATCATCATTTATAAAACGTTCCGAACAATATATATCGTATTTAGCTCCATCGTCTAGTGGTCATTGCCAGAAGGCAACCATAAAAGGACGGCGCCCTCTGGAGGCGTAAACGCCAGTTCGAATCTGGCTGGAGCTAAATAAGGTCTGCGGGATTGCACGGGAATATTTCGAGTACTGGTTGGTCTAATCTCCATGAACGTAAATATGAACACGAGGGAATACCAAATTCTGCAAGACTTCCTACCACAGAATGAGAAGCCGGAAGTCGAAATAGTGGAGCATGCGCTCGGCGGAGGGCGCATTCTCGCGCCAGCGCACATCTATGCCACGCAGAGCGAGATAATCATAATTCGCGCCCATAGGATTGGGCTGTATAGGAAGGTCAAGGTTATAAAGTACAATACGATGACGGGTATAATACTAAACAGAGGGATCCGCTTCTATAGGCTGCACTTCGGAGTGATAGGAGAGGAGAATGCTCACGAAGATGAGAATGTTCCCGGAAACAGGAAGGTATGGGTGTATGGCCTGGCGCACAAGGAAGTCATGGTTCTGGTCCACTTTCTGAGCGGCATAAATGGAAAAATACCAGTCTATGGAAGGGGCACGTAGCTAAAGAGCATTGCAAAGAGACGCTGGTATCAGGAAACCTTGACAAGGTATACGGCATGTTTTTTATATTCTTAATGTAGTGGTTAAGTAGGCGAGATGGGAAAGGATGGATGCGTCTGCGGCTGTAAACCAGGGGAACGGGAAGAATGCACCGCGGAGGTCTGCCCATGTAATAGTCTGCGGCTACGGCGGCGTGGGACAGAACGTCATAGAGGTCCTTGCC
>DAHXNT010000056.1:391-3471 GCA_027365215.1 Microcaldota archaeon | reverse complement strand
CGTCTATGTTCTGCGGAGTGTTGACCCTGACGCTAACCGGATGCGTCGACTTCAGCGAGTCGGCCGCCAGCGCGCTGGTCACAACATCTGTGATGTATTCGATGCTTATCTTCCATTTTGGGAAGACCGCATCTATCGCCTTGTAGCTCATGTATGTTGCGAAGCTCTCGTTGAGCCAGAGGTCGTTCCACCACCACATGGTAACGAGATCACCGAACCATTGGTGCGCCAACTCGTGGGCCACCGTGACGGCTATGCTTCTCTTGACCCCTATCGCGCTCTTTTCATCGCCCAGCATCGCAATTTCCCTGAACGTTATGGCACCCCAGTTCTCCATTGCACCCGCCGAGAAATCTGGTATGGCGATTATGTCAAGCTTTGGGAGCGGGTACCTTATGCCGAAATACCTTTCGTAGAAATCCACAAACTTCGCGGTGTACTGCAGCGCTAGCCTTGCCTGTCCGCCCTTTCCAGGAGTTGTCACCGCTCTGATCAGCGTGCCGTTGCTTTTCATCGATACGTACTCGAACCTGCCCACACCCATGAAGAGAAGGTAAGATGACATTTTCGGTGTCGTAGTGAATGTGACTGCCTCTTTATTGCCGGACTGCCTCTTCGACTCCACCGGCATGTTCGAGAGCGCATCCAGGCCCTTGTCGACGACAAGCGTCAGGCGGAAGGTCGCCTTGAAAGACGGCTCGTCAAAGCAGGGGAATGCGGCTCTCGCATCGGGAGCCTCGAACTGCGTAGATGCCATGTACTCGTACTTCCCGTTTAGCAGGTACTTGCTTCTGTAGAATCCGTACATCCCGTCGTTGTGCTTCCCCTCGAATTCCATCTCGAGCTTCGCACGTCCGCTAATGCCCTTCCCGAACCTCAGCACTGCCTCTTCGCTCCTCTTCGAGTAAGAGACCCTTGCCTGCTGCCTCTTGCCGGCGGACACCACTGCGGCGCTCTTTATCTTGATTTCTTTGGAGTTCAGCGTTATCCTGTTCGTCGTCTTCTTTATCGCGACGCTTATTGTCTCGCTTCCGCTGAAGACAAAGGTCTTCAGGTTGGGCTCTATTGTTATGTCATAGCTTTCCGGCACCACGTTGTCTCCCAGCCCTGCGTGCTTCTCCACACTCACCACTCATATCACCGAAACCATCTTGCAAAGGAAAATATTATATCCTTGCGTAGAAAGAGGTGTGCCTTTGTATCAGCGTGCTGATCAGCGCCGTCATGGCTTCCGATGCGGCACTCCTGTTGCGCTGCGTGTCCATGACGGCATGCGAAAGTTCGTCCCTTTCGAAGCCGTTACGCACCTTGACGATGTCCACGCCGAACGTCCTTGTGAGTATGTTAGCCCTGCGCCTGCTCGCCAGGAATTCCAGCGACTTCCCGTCATTGAATATGTTTATGTAGATGTTTATCTCCTTCGTGTCGCGCTCCCGCGTTTCCCTCATCTCCTTTTGCATTGTTGCATTTGAGAACTCCAGCGGTGTGCGATGTGAATGGCCGAACTCCCCATGGAGATCAGAGGTTATGCCGCTGCGCCTCGCAAGGTTTATGCCGAGGTCCTCAGATTCAAATAGATCCCAGACCGGGACACTGTCATGCGCAACCTGGGGCAATTCCTTCCTAAATGGCATGATGTTTGTGCCAGTTGTCTTCATCTCTTCCTGCCTCATCAGCTTTATCCAGTAGGTCGTGCTGACTATTACTGCATCTACAACATTCTCCTGACCGCTGTTCTTTTTAGTTCCGTGCCATGTCATTTGCCGTCGCCTTTCTACCCATTATGCTACCCCTTATAGGTAATTAGGTTTATAACCGTTGCCTGCAAAGGCTAATTCGGAGTGGCGAATCATATGATAGATGTTACTAAGAGGCTTGACAAGGTTTTCGCGAATTCGGACGCGGATGCGATAGTGGTAATGAACACAGACAACATGGACAGCAACTTCAGATACCTGACAGGTTTCTCTGGTGGTCTCTTCGAACAGGGCATACTAGTCGCCGAGAGGAAAAGGATGACGCTTCTTGTCTCAGAGCTGGAGTACGGGATAGCGGCGAGCCAAAAGCCTAAGGGAATGGAAATATTGAAGGTAGACAGTGCAAGGGATATATGGAAGGACCTGAAGGCGCTCCTCAAGGGAAAGACGATCGGGTTCAACTCCGGCTTTCTGCCCTATTCGTATTACAAGCTTCTGAAGAAGCATTCGCTCGGCAAAAGGTTCGTGGACTCCGCCGCCGCCTTCGAGCACGCGAGGGTAACGAAAGATGGGTCCGAAATAAGAAGCATTGGTAAGGCCAACGAGATAGTGAAGAAGGCGCTCTCGCAGATAGAGCCGCATTTCAAGGAGGGCATGACCGAGAAGGAACTGACTGCAGAGTTCGACTTCCTCATGGCAAAGGCGGGCGCCGACGAGCCGTCTTTCGAGAGCATAGTGGCGTTCGACAAGAACTCCGCGCTGCCGCACCACATGCCTGATGATACGAAGCTGCGCAGGAACAGCATAGTGCTCATAGACGTCGGGGCGAAGTACAACAACTACTGCTCAGACGTCACGAGATCCTTCGTCTTCAAGCCGGACAAGGGGTCCGCCAAGTATAAGCGGATTATGGACATGTATGCTACGGTCAAGGGGGCACAGGAAGCGGCCCTGAAAGCTGCGGTGGCAGGAGCGCAGATGTCTTCGGTGCACAATGCAGCCGAGAGGTTCATAAATACCGCGCATGGCGGAGCCTATAAGGGAAAGTTCATCCACTCGCTCGGCCACTCGATAGGCATAGACGTGCACGACAGTCGTGTGTATGCGCTGGCGAGCAGTGTAAAGTTCAAGCTAGAGAGGAACATGGTATTCAGTGACGAGCCGGGAGTGTACATAACGGGTTTCGGAGGAATACGCATAGAAGACGACATATTGATAACTGACGGAGCGGCCAAGATGTTTTAGCGTTTTAGCGGATGCTGCGTACGCCATGCTTCATGCTAAGACACGTGCTTTGGAAAATAAAAAAGAAAGGATATGAATTATATCCAATCGTTACTGGCTCGGCTGCTCGCTTGCGGCTGCCTCGGAAGGCTCGTCCTC
>DAHXNT010000056.1:0-381 GCA_027365215.1 Microcaldota archaeon | reverse complement strand
CATGGTAGCCTCGTCTATGGTCTCCATGTTGTGGGCCTCCTTTGCATGGGCAGCTATCTTCTGCATCAGCTCCTCCTCGCTCTCGGCCGAAGCTTCGAAGCCGCATTCCAATCCTATGTTCCTGCATGCAAATTTCTTCATCATTTTCACCAGTACAGGCTTAGTGGCAATTTATTTAATGATTAGTGCCGGCGCTGCGTCAATAATGGCATCAGGGTGTATGGCAGGTAATGGCGCGCGCACGCCTATTTTTATATGGGAGGCATGGCTGAAGCTGCGGATTGAAAATATGGCGTATGGAAAACCATACGCCAATGGTGGGTGGAATTTTGTGGTGGTAGAAAAAGCGTAATTCCTTTTTACCATTGCAACGCAAGTTGC
>DAHXNT010000055.1 GCA_027365215.1 Microcaldota archaeon | reverse complement strand
CCGAGCAGTATGTTTATCAGGAAGAGAAGCTGCATCATTTCCCTTATCTGGCCCCCCGGCACGAATATGGCCGCTATGCCGAACGCCAGGCCCAGCATTATGCTGACAAGCGGACCGGCGAGGGTTATCCTGAATTCCACGTCAGGCTTTATCGACGGGTCTTTTATAACGGATCCGCCACCGAGTGGGAGTATCAGCAGTATCTTCTTTATGCCTACCCTATTCCTCTTCGCGGTTATCGAGTGCGCCAGCTCGTGAAGCAGTATGCATAGGAGTATCACGAACCATATGATGAAGAAGTAGATCCCCACTATCAGCGTGAACAGCAAGAAGAGTATCGATATCCAGTGCACCTGGATGTCTATCCCGTCTATCTTGCCCACATACGGCGACATGTCAGCCATTTCATTTCCCTCCTTCCCTCCAAGCAGCAATATGGTTACATATTTGCATATTATTATTTCTTCTACAGCTTACTTATACGCGCCGGCCTGAGTGGTATTATATGGAAAGATGCAGCCTGAAGTTCGTCTACGACGAATCTGCGATGGTGCTATCGTGCAGGAGCGGAAGCGCCGTCGTGGTCGGGGACCTTCATGTCGGAAACGAGCTGCGCCTCAAGGAGAGGGGGATAAACGCCGACATCTCCACCTTGCAGATGGCCAGCAGGATAATCGGGATCGCGAAGGAATTCGGCGCTTCGAGGATCATACTGCTCGGAGACATCAAGGATACCATACTTTATCCGGAAAGGAGCGAGCTGCACATGCTCGGCCGCTTCTTCTCAGCCATAGAGAAGTACAATGTCGACATAGTGCTCGGCAACCACGATGCGCACTTCACCGAACTGTTTCCGTTGCAGAAGGAGCACATGAGCCGTGAGCTCATCATAGGCAACGTCACGCTGCTACACGGAAACCGCTGGCCGACCGAGGAGGGCATGATGTCCGACTACATAATAACCGCGCATAACCATGCCGCTGTCAGCGTCATCGACAGGAACAAGCGGGTCTACAGGGAGAAGGCATGGCTTGTATCCGCGATAAACCCGGATGAAGCAGGCAGGAAATACAGCAAGTTCAACAGCAGGGCAAGGCTCATTGTCATGCCAGCATTCAACGAGATGATAACTGGAACGCCGGTCAACGATCCGAAGCTGGTCAGCATAAACCCGCTGATAAGGAGCGGCGTCTTCGACATGAAGAGTTCAAAGATATACAGCACGCATGGGGAGATGCTTGGCACTGTGGGCGATTTCCCTGAAGCCCCGAGGATCAGGAAAGGGATGAAATACTGAATAATGAATAATGAATAACGGATAATGAATGCTGAAAAAGGAAAAATGAGACGATAGCGACGCGCGTTACCTCAATATGGTTATAGGTATGGCTTCGTGCTCGAACTCCTTCTCTGCGAGGTCAAGAGGGTTAACCATGCCCTTGTCCACCTTTACCAATGGAGGCGCACCGTACGCCAGCTGCAGGGCCCGCGCCCCTATTATAGCGGCCTTCTCGAACTTCGTGAATTCCTGTGCTGTCATTCAATCAACTTGCAATCGCAATGCTCTTTCCATTACTCAAATCGGATTCGGCTTGAAGCGCGACTTCGCGTCCTCTATGCCTGCAGTTACCTCTTCCTTCCACTTCAGGAACGTGGACGGGCTCTCAGGGTACCTTGAATATATCTCGTTGAGCCCCTTCATCTTCTTTACCACGTACAGGAGGTTCCTGAACGCGCTTATGTTTGACGCGCCCTTGAGCACCATGACCAGCTTTGAAGCTAGCGAGAGCTCGGTTACGCGGCCGTAGCTTAGGTCCTCCGCCTCGCCCTTGCTCAGGAAGTTCTTGAACCCATAGTTGAGCACGTCGTTGTTCAGCGACTGCAGGTATATCCTGAATACCTCCATGCCTGCCGTCTTGTAGCCGTAGTTTTTGTTGTAATCGAGATTGTACTTCCACATCCCCTGCATGCTGAAGTCGCCGTTGTCCAGGGCGTCAGCCGCATTCTTGCCAGCGAGCAGCCCAGACACCATCGCCGGGCCTATCCCGCCGGCGCTTATCGGATTCGGCATTACCATGCTGTCCCCTGCTCCCATGTATCCGTTGTAGACAAGGTTCTCTATCTGCCTTCGGACCGCAACCGACCAGTAGCCCTTGCCCTTGTTGCTGCCCTCACCCTCGTCGTACTCCTTGAGGCTCTTGAATGCGGGGATCGACTTCGCGTACTGCTCCATGAGCGTATGCAGCGTGTCTTTCTTGCCCAGCTTCCTGTTCCTCTCGTCCAGGCTGGCCTTCTGGACGCCTATTCCGACGTTGACCTTATTGCCGTTCTTCGGGAACACCCAGCCGTATCCGCCTGGCGCCACTTCCTGATTCAGGTGTATGAGCGCGTTCTTCGGATCGTAGTACTTGCTGTCCTCATGATCTAGCTCGAAGTCGTACAGGTATCTGCCGGTAGACTCGAGGTCGTTTATGTCTATGTTCCTGACCACGTACGGGCTCTCAGGGAGCTTCCTCCTCAGCGTCGTGGCGATTCCGAGCGCGTCTATGACTATCTTGGCCCTCATCTCGACGTGGTTCATGCCCTTGTCCTTTCCGAATATGCCCGATACGTAGTCGTTCTCTATTATGGGCCCTTCCACCTCGAACTGCGGCATGTGCTCAGCGCCGGACTTTACCGCGTATTTCAGCGTCTTGGCCTCGAACAGCGGCCTGTTCAGCACGTATCCTGAGCCCTCGAACTTGAAGCTGCTCTGCATGTCCGGAGAATAGGCTATTACCCCCTCGACCTTGTTGTCAAGTTCCGGGAAGCCGAACTCGAGATCAACCATTGACTTTATGTACTTAAGATGGTCGTCGGCCACCGCGTCGCCGCAGACCCAGCCCCAGTTGGTCTTCTTGCCGGCCTCTTCCTCCTTGTTCCTGTCCAGAAGGGCGACCTTGTATCCTCTCTTTGCTGCCATAGCGGCCGCAAGAGAACCGGACATGCCTGCTCCGGCAACTATTATATCGTAATCGTATTTCTTCTCCATGCGCAAACACGCTTTCCAACGCTTAATGCCCAATAATCCATGATGACATCATGTTAGAATACAGCCTCCTGTAAGGTACCACAGGCATGCGTCGCTCTATATGAAGTCGCAATTTATTTATTGGATTAATCTATATAAATCCTTTGCTTGAAACATGGCATGCGTCGGTTTTTATGCGCTTGCTTACCCATCGGCCAGTATTTCCCCGGGCTTGGCTTACCTGCGTGGAAATCGGAAACTGTGTGTGAAAATGTGCAGGGGGTGAGATTCGAACTCACGAAGGTGCTAGACCACGGGATCTTAAGTCCCGCGCAGTTTTCCGTGGCCAAGGCCAAACCAGACTTTGCTACCCCTGCATGGTTGAAAATTATATGGTTGGAAGGCTTATTACTGTTTTGTGGGCGCACCGCCCCTTCGCAGATGCTTCGGGACCTCGAACCCCTTGAATGCGTCAATAAGGCTCCTGCCGAGTACAAGCCTCGATATCGCCTCTGCCTCCATAGTTGCACCGGTCAGCGCGTTGTGGGGCGTCGGCTCCTCTTCCATGCCAAC
>DAHXNT010000054.1 GCA_027365215.1 Microcaldota archaeon | reverse complement strand
ACATGAAGCGCGATAGGCTATCCAAGGAGGATACGGACACGATAAAGTCGATAAGGCACAACACGATGATAATAGGCTCTGGGCTGCCGAAGGACGTGCACATGTATCCCGCGATAGCCGACGCGATAAAGCGGGAGAACCAGCGCGGCAATACAGTCATAGCCGACGCCACCGCCATACGGGCAATCAACTACTACAAGGGCGCCCTTGGCCCGCGCGTGATACTGACACCCCACGATGGCGAGTTCAAGGACCTCACCGGCGTGGACGTCGGGAAGATGTCGCAGAGGCAGCGCATATACGAGGCGATAGACTTCGCGAGGAACCACCGCTGCACATTAGTCTTAAAAGGGCATGACACAATAATAACGAACGGCGAACTGCTAAAGATAAACAGGGCGGTAACCCCCGAACTTGCCACGATGGGCACTGGAGACGTGCTCTGCGGCCTTATCGCCTCTTATGCCGGGGTGCATGACAACCCGTTCGAGAGCGCGGTTGCGGGCGTATACATGCACTCGCTGATCGGCGACGCGCTCTATAAGGAGAAGGGCGTGCACGCGACCGCCATGGACGTCATAGACAAGATACCGGAAATGATGAAGAAGTACGACATGCTGATATAGTAAATATAGTAATATAACTAGATAGCTAGATAGCCAGATAGCCAGAAAGCCCAAACACCGATGAACAAGATGTTCTGATGCCCGACTCACCATACAGTTTGTGGATCAATGCCCTTACGGATAAGATAGGGCAGGCCGTAAAGGAACTCACGAGTTCCCCTCCTTCTCCAGAAGAGATAGCAAACTCGATCAGCATGCAGGAGGGCATCGCCGACATATCCTCATCTATAGCGTTCAGGCTGGCGAAGCAGGCGAAGAGGCCTCCGGACGAAATCGCATCCATGATCGCATCCGCGTTAACGGGCATGAGTGGCGTCGAGAGCGTCACGCACGAGAAGGGGTTCGTCAATGTCCACCTCTCGAGAGGCACATTCTCCAAGGAGGTCATCAGGCATATACTCTCGGAAAAGGAATCGTGCGTGAGTTCATCAATCGGCAAGGGCAAGAGCGTCATAGTCGAATACATCAGCGCGAATCCAGTGCATCCGCTGCACGTGGGGCAGTTGAGGAACGCGCTCATAGGCGACTTCGTGTCCAACGTGTACGAGCTCTGCTCTTACAAGGTAGAGCGCGAGAACTACATAGACGACCTCGGCCTGCAGGCCGCGGAGGCCACATGGGGCTATATCAACATAGCCAAGGGCAAGGCGGATTCCGCCTACAAGTTCGACCATTGGCTTGGCAACCTGTATGTTGAGGTCAACAACAGGATGGCTGACGAAGGAATCAAGGAGGGTATAGCGTCTACGCTCAAGCAGATGGAGGCGCACAACACCGAAACGGCCCGCATAGCAAGGGAAGTCTCGGAAAGGTGCGTCACCGCGCATCAGCAGACCCAGTCCGATTACGGTATATTTCTCGACGTGCTGGTGTGGGAAGGCGACATAGTGAGGGAGCGCCTTCTCGAGAAGGCAATTGACATACTTTCGAAGAACGGGATATTCGGCACGCCAACCGAGGGGGAGTACGCCAACTGCTTCGTGATGGACCTCGACAAGGTCAGCGATCTTCCCGAGGATTTCAAGGGCATTAAGGACAAGATAAAGGTGCTCAAAAGGAGCGACGGCACCGCGACATACGCCGTGAAGGACATCGCGTTCCACATGTGGAAGTTCGGGCTCCTGCCGAACGTGTTCAATTACCGGGAATTCCTCGTACAGAAGAACGGCAAGCCGCTGTACACGACCGCGGAATCCGGAAAGAAGATGAACTTCGGCGCGGTCGACCTCGCGGTCAACGTCATAGACGCAAGGCAGAGCTACGAGCAGTACGTGGTGAAGATAGCGCTCGCTGCGATAGGCAGGGGCGACCTTTCGCGCGCGCTCAAGCACCTCGCGTACGGGGTGGTGGATCTCGAGGGCGCGCATCTCGCGGGCCGTAAGGGAACGTGGGTGGGCAACACCGCCGACGACCTTCTGAAGGGCACGGAGGCGAAGGCCGCCGAGCTCATCACTTCCAGGATGAAGCTTACGGATGAGCAGAAGGCGAAAATAGCTAGGAGCGTAGCGCTCGCGGCGATAAAGTTCGATTTCCTGCGTGTCTCTCCAGAAAAGAACATAATATTCTCATGGGGCAGGGCTCTGAGCTTCGAGTCGAATTCCGGCCCGTACTTCCAGTACATGCATGCTAGGGCGTCCAGGATATTGGCCGACTACAAGGACGAGATAGACATCGACAAGGTCGACTACTCGCTCCTTGCGGGAGAGCAGGAATTCGCGCTGGTGAAGAAGCTTGCCCTCGCGCAGGGCGTCATCGAGAAGGCGTGCAGGGAGTTCAGGCCAAACGTCGTTACCGACTACATCAGCGAGCTATCGAGCCAGTTCAGCAAGTTCTACGAGAGCGTGCCGATCCTGAAGGCTGGAAACGCGAACGATAGGGACGCGAGGGTCGCGCTCACCGCGTCGTTCAGGTACACGATAGCCGTGTTACTCAGGGCCCTCGGCATAGAGCCAGCGGATATGATGTAAGCGCGTTGCCTGCCCTCATTTTTATAAATGGTAATGAATAATGAATAATGAATAATGCTGAAATACGCTGAAATACACTGAACGATGATTAGCCCGCAATCCCACATCAATTTATGGGTGGGTTAGGGCGATGAGATGATTATAATGCAACTTACGCAAAAAATAAGGATTTTCCCAGATAGGGAACAGCAAACTCTATTATGGATACTTTCGGAGAAATGCAGGCTCATCTACAACTTCGCTTTGTCGGAACGCAGGAAAGCATATTCAAACGGGACTAAAGGCATAAACTACTACAAACAGCAAAATGACCTTCCTGAGATAAAAAAGAAGTATCCAGAATATGCCTGGGTGTATTCACATGCCCTGCAATATACCCTTCGTATGCTTAATGCGGAATATTCCTCCTTTTTTGCATTAAACAAGAAAGGGGATAAGGGTGCAAGACCTCCTCATTTTAAGTCAAAGGACAATTTCTCTGCAATGGTATTCAACCACGGAGGTTTTAAGGTAGAGGAAGGATTCATCTCAATTTCCCATAAACATCCTTCAAAGATGCCTCTTAGATTCAGCATACCTGACAAATTCAAGTTCGATAAGGTTGTGCAGGTAAACCTGAATATGCAGGGAGACAAATTCTATGTCGCCGTGACGTATGAGAAGAAGGAAAAGGAGTATGTGGACAATGGGATATATCAGGCATTCGATTTCAGTAGTTGGTCATAGGTCACCATTTTAGGAGGCGTGATTGGTAACGTTCTAGCAGTAGATATTGCGCCACGAACGGCAATGGCACTAACTTGATGAATAATCTGAGCAACAATTATGCCTATTCTGCGCTTTCATGCGTCAATACGCAATACAGATAGTAGACCGTTGAGTCAGATGTTAAGAGAGCATCATGTTCATGGAGGTCCGATAGAGGTATTCTCACCGTAAATGATTCTAATCCAATGCAACAGAATATCCGCAAAATCACGCATGGTTATCATTCGTACT
>DAHXNT010000053.1 GCA_027365215.1 Microcaldota archaeon | reverse complement strand
ACCATGCCTGACAACCACATAGGCGATGAAGAGCTGTGGAGGAGGGCCGAAGGCAAGCTCAAGGCCGCCTTGGATAAGAATGGCTTAAAATACGGGATAAAGGAGAAGGATGGCGCATTCTATGGCCCGAAGATAGACGGGGACGTGCTCGACTCGATGGGAAGGAGGTGGCAGTGCCTGACAATACAGGTGGACTACCAGCAGCCCATCAGGTTTAAGCTCTCGTACGCGAATGACAAGGGCGAGCAGTCAACCCCGGTCATACTGCACAGGACTATACTCGGCACCTTCGAGAGGTTCATAGGCGTACTGGTCGAACATTACCAGGGAAAGTTCCCGACTTGGCTCGCCCCGCTGCAGGCGCGCGTTGTCTCGATATCCGAGGCTGCGAACGACTACGCGATGAAAGTCCACAAGGAGCTCAAGGCCGCGGGTATACGCGTGGATGCGGATGTATCCGACAAGACGATGGAGTACAAAATACGCGATGCAAAGATGCAGCAGATCCCGTACACGATAGTACTCGGTAAAAAGGAGCAGGAGGCAGGAAGCATATCAGTCAGGAACAGGGACGGTAAACAGACGAATGCGATCGGCCTCCAGGATTTCATCGGCAGGGTAAGCAAAGAGATAGCTGGAAGGTCGCAGGGCCTTTCCTATTGAACTGCGGCATGGAATTGCAGGCTTCCATCGAAGCGCGGGCCGGTTCCTTCTTCAAAAATACAGTGGTCAGTACGGAGCTGTCAGCCAGTCTTGGCAGCGGCTGCAGCCTGCTGATTCGCTGCGGCCTTCTGCGGTATCGCCGGCGGCGGCTTGTAGGTAACGAAGACGCCTACTGTGAAAGCTATGTTTGTGAAAAGTATTATCAGGAATATCAGGTCTACGAACCCGGGTATGACTATACCATAAACCAGTGGCACTGTCGCTATTATAGCAGGAGAGAGCCCTCTGGGTATGTTGAAGTATATGAGGGATTTCTCGACAGAGCTTACCTTTTTGTCCGAGGATAGTATCTTTCCGAGAAGGGGCGTGAGGGGTATGCGAATCAGGAACATTAGTATGGAGAGTATTAGCGCTATTGTAATGTATATGTAGCTCACGGTCAAGATGTTGAACAGCAGGCCTATGTACACGAAGAAGAAAGTGCTGACGAAGAACACGATCTCTTTCTGGTATTCCGTCGTGTGCTCCACGTCCTGCTTCGTGGCGAAGTACTTGCCGAGGAGATCGTGCTTCCTGCCGTCCGTCACGCTTTTCCTAGAGCCTATGTTGGCAAAGAGTATACCGAACACGAACACCGCTAGCGCGCTGTTCAGCCCGGCGTACGTTGCCACACCGTATGTTGCTATGATCATGGTTACGGTAAGTATCCAGCTGTAGTCCTGGCTGTAGTCCCCGAACCTGTTCAGTATGTAGAGCCAGAAGAATGCAGATATAACTCCGAGCAGCACGCCCCCTACGAGCTGCGTGAATATACCTTCTCCCACTGTAGAGAGCGTAATCGACAGGGGGTTAATCATTATGCCTATGAGCGTCAGGGGCACTATGAGCTGCAGCACGTCGCTCACCGTGCTTTCATACACCATCGTCGTCTTTATGTTCTCGCTGATGGTCAGCTTCTTTACCAGCGTCGGTATTATTATGGTGCTGGGCCCGGAAACTGCAAAACCGAATATGAATGATTCGATGAAAGACCATCCAAGGAATATGTGCACAAGGAACGCGGTTATTATTCCAATGAGTATCTGGACTGTGAACATAAATCGCGTCGCACCCACGAGCACCTTGCTCAGGCTTTTAAACCTAATATTGAGACCTACGTCGAACAGGACGAAGGACACCGCAATTGCTATTATGTATGGAGTGAGGATAGCTATGGTGCTGCTCGCGGATGTGTTGATAAGGTGCAGCACTGGCCCTATTATAAGGCCTATGAGCATAAGAGGCAGCACGCTCGTTATCCTTATCCTGTCAAACATGGCAAATATGGCAAACCCTAGGAATGATACCGCGGCTATGAAGATGAATGCGAGCCCTACCGACAATGCCATCAGATTACCTACGCCAATCCTACGGAAATGCGGTTTGATACCGCCACTACCCATTAAATCTAATCATTTATATACTTGCGTTTGCTGCCTCCGACCCGCACGCGGGGGCGGCCGCCTGCGGCTCCTTCCGGAATCCCTTTTTCGAGCTCCTCTATTATGAAAACAAACTTTTCCAGGACAAACCTGAGCGCTATCAGCAGCAGGGCGCCCGCTATCACTATTACCAGTCCGAATATGTCTATATGGAATATCACGAATGCGAAAGCTATGGCGACTGCAGGTGCATGCTGGCTGTCCGTCAAGTACAGCAGTGCGGAGACCACGAATATGACAGCTGCAGCAGTGATGTACAATGGCACGTATGCGAGCATCAGCGACCCTGCGAGGCCGACTACGCCGCCTATGATGTAGCTCTTGACGAATCGCGGAATCCGCGCGCCCCTGGCCCTTGGTGTCATAAAGAGTATGAAAGCGCTGGAGGCGAATGACGCGAATATTATGGCGGTTGTGCCTACCCCGTACGCCAGGTCGAAATGGAAGTAGTCTAAGGCGATCAGTATTACCATCATGCTCACAGCAGTGAGCAGCGCGGGTATAGCGATGTTCCTGAGCTTGATTTCCCACCTGTGGAGCTTTCGTCTGCTTCGACCGGTACGCCTCCTCTCCATCCTACCACACAGCATAGTACAGCATTTAGGGATTGTAACCAAACTTTAATTAGCTATTTGCGCCTCCGCACAAGCACTGAACGGCCGGTAGGGCATACTTCTGGCAGGGCAAAGGCGCATGTCAGACCTGCCTGTATCTGAAGCACGAGACAAGATGGTCGTTGACCATTCCTGTCGCCTGCATGTGCGCGTAGCAGATTGTGGAGCCCACGAACTTGAACCCGCGCGCCTTAAGATCCCTGCTCATCGAGTCGGATTCCCTGCTCGTTGCGGGTATCTGCTTTATTGTAGACCATTTGTTCCTTATGGGCCTGCCGCCCGTGAAGCCCCAGATGTACTTGTCGAAGCTGCTGAACTCCCCTTTTACCCTGAGGAACGCCTTCGCGTTGCTTATCGCCGCGACAATCTTCAGCCTGTTGCGTATTATGCCGGCATCGCCGAGCAGGGACTTGACCTTTCTCGCGTCGTACTTCGCCACCTTCTTGGGATCGAAGCCGTCGAACGCCTTCCTGAAGTTCTCCCGCTTGCGCAGGACGGTCTGCCAGCTGAGGCCTGCTTGCATGCCCTCCAGGACAAGGAACTCGAATATGCTTTTGTCGTCATGCAGCGGCACACCCCACTCCGTATCGTGGTACCTCAGCATAAGGGCGTCGTCCTTGAAACCCCAGTCACACCTGGCTCTGCTGTCCATGCATTCGCCTGAAAGGTCTACGCGGTCCTCTTGATTATGTGATAGCCGAACTGAGTCTTCACGAGCCCGGAGACCTCTCCGACCTGAAGTGCGAACGCCGCGCTCTCGAACTCCTTCACCATCTCCCCCCTGCCGAAGAAGCCGAGATCCCCTCCATTCTTCCTGCTTCCGTCAAGCGAGTACTCGGCTGCGAGAGACGCGAAGC